>NZ_NHSG01000094.1:0-71306 GCF_020024005.1 Streptomyces purpurogeneiscleroticus | reverse complement strand
GGCGCGGGTGTCGTCTACACGGACTTGGCGATCATGGCCGGTGTCTCCGCGACCTGCGAGGAGTGCGACGGGAAGCGCTTCGACGCGGCCGTACTGGAGTACCGCCTCGGCGGGCGCGACATCGACGTTCCGGAGGTTGTGCGTCGAGGCGCCGCGGATCTCCAGCGCGCCACTGGGCTTGCGCACCGTCTCCTTCACCGCGACCCGGTCGTCGAAGTGCCGCCCGGTGACGGTGCCGCCGGCCCGCAGCTCCTCGACGGTGCCCTCGAAGCAGACGCTGCCGCCGCCCGAACCGGCGCCGGGGCCGAGGTCGACGACATGGTCGGCGATCGCGATCAGCTCCGGCTTGTGCTCCACGACCAGTACCGTGTTGCCCTTGTCCCGCAGCCGCAGCAGCAGGTCGTTCATCCGCTGGATGTCATGGGGGTGCAGGCCCGTGGTCGGCTCGTCGAAGACGTACGTGGTGTCGGTCAGGGACGAGCCGAGGTGCCGGATCATCTTGACGCGCTGCGCCTCACCGCCCGACAAGGTGCCGGACGGCCGGTCGAGCGAGAGATAGCCGAGGCCGATCTCCACGAACGAGTCGAGGTTCTGCCGCAACGCGGTGAGCAGCGGCGCCACCGACGGCTCGGCGAGTCCGCGTACCCATTCGGCCAGGTCCCTGATCTCCATCGCGCAGGCGTCGGCGATGCTGATGCCCTCGATCTTCGAGGACCGGGCGCCCTCGTTGAGCCGGGTGCCCGCGCAATCAGGGCAGGTGGTGAAGGTGACCGCCCGTTCCACGAACGCCCGGACGTGCGGCTGCAGCGAGTCGACGTCCTTGGCGAGCATCGACTTCTGGATCTTCGGGATCAGCCCCTCGTACGTCAGGTTGATGCCGTCGACCTTGATCTTGGTCGGTTCCTTGTACAGCAGGTCGTGCAGCTGCTTCTTCGTGAACCGGCGGATCGGCTTGTCCGGGTCGAAGAAGCCGCAGCCGGTGAAGATGCGGCCGTACCAGCCGTCCATGCTGTAGCCGGGGATCGTGAGCGCGCCCTCGTTCAGCGACTTGCTGTCGTCGTACAGCGCGGTCAGGTCGATGTCGGTGACGGAGCCCCGGCCCTCGCAGCGCGGGCACATCCCGCCGGTGATGCGGAAGCTGCGCCGCTCCTTCACGGTCCGCGCGCCGCGCTCCACGGTGACCGCGCCGGCGCCGCTGATCGAGGCGACGTTGAAGGCGAACGCCTTGGGCGAGCCGATGTACGGCTTGCCGAGGCGGCTGAAGAGGATGCGCAGCATCGCGTTGGCGTCGGTGGCGGTGCCGACCGTGGAGCGCGGGTCGGTGCCCAGCCGTTGCTGGTCGACGGTGATCACGGTCGTCAGCCCGTCGAGCACATCGACCTCGGGCCGCGCGAGCGTCGGCATGAATCCCTGCAGGAAGGCGCTGTACGTCTCGTTGATCAGCCGCTGCGATTCCGCGGCGATCGTGTCGAACACCAGCGAGCTCTTGCCCGAGCCGGAGACGCCGGTGAAGACCGTCAGCCGGCGCTTCGGGATCTCGATGCTGACGTCCTTGAGATTGTTCTCGCGCGCGCCGTGCACACGGATCAGATCGTGGCTGTCGGCGATGTGCGGCGCGGGCGACTGCGCGCCGGTTCTCTTGGCCATGCTCCTCATGTCCCCTTCTGCCAGGCCCGGCTCTTACTTGGCGCTACTTGCTGCTACTTGCTGCGGGGCTGGTTGAAGCGGAGCATGTTGCCCGCGGGGTCGCGGAAGGCGCAGTCGCGGACCCCGTACGGCTGGTCCATCGGCTCCTGGAGCACCTCGGCGCCCGATGCCTGGATGCGCTCGAAGGTGGCGTCGACGTCGTCGGTCGAGAAGATCACGCCGCGCAGCATGCCCTTGGCCAGCAGTTCCGCCATGGCCTGCTTGTCGGCGGGCGAGGCGTTCGGGTCGGCGGCGGGCGGTTCCAGCACGATCTCGACGCCGGGCTGCGACGGCGAGCCGACCGTCACCCAGCGCATCCCCTCGAACCCGACGTCATTGCGGACTTCGAGCCCGAGCACGTCCCGGTAGAAGGCGAGCGCCTTGTCGTGGTCGTCGACGGCGATGAAGCACTGCGAAAGATTGATGTCCATGGAGCTCACGCTACGGGCGGAGCGCGCGACCGGCTTCTCCATTCCTGACCGGTTCTCCGTCACCGGGGGCATCACCGGCGTCACCGGCGCCACCGGCGGATTCCCTGCCCTCGACCGGTTCCGCGCTCCCGGCCGCTTTCCCGTTCCCGGCCGGTTCCGCGCTCCCGGCCGGGTCCGCGCGCCCGGGCCGTTCGGCGTTCCTGACCGGTTCCGCGCGCCCCGCCCGTTCCGCGTTTCTGACCGGGCGCGTGAAGATCTTGGCGACGCAGGCCGGGATGGCGGCGCCCTGCTCGTGCGGCCGGGCCCGGTAGGCACTCGGGCTCTCGCCCACAAGCTCGGTGAACCGCGAGCTGAACGACCCCAGCGACGTACACCCCACCGCAAAGCAGACCTCCGTCACCGACAGGTCGCCGCGCCGCAGCAGGGCCTTGGCGCGCTCGATCCTGCGGGTCATCAGATAGCTGTACGGCGTCTCCCCGAAGGCCGCGCGGAAGCTGCGGGAGAAGTGGCCGGGCGACATGTGCGCCGCCCGCGCCAGCGCGGGAACGTCGAGCGGCTCCGCGTACGCGCGGTCCATCAGGTCACGGGCCCGGCGGAGCTGAACCAGATCCGAGAGCGTCACGCGCCCAGCATCCCACGGTCCACCGGGCATCCGCCGTGGCTGCTGCCACGATCATTGCCGGTCAGGCGGCCGGAGCAGAGGCGGAGGGGCCGGAAGGGCCGGAGGACCCGGTGCGGAAGTGTTCCTCGATCTGTTCGAGGGAGCGGTTACGGGTTTCGGGGATCTTCCTGGCGGCCGCCGCGGCGGCGAGGACATTGAGCGCGGCGAAGACGAGGAACGTGGTGGTGCCGCCGACGCCGGCCAGCAGGATCGGGAAGGTAAAGGTGACCAGCGCGTTGACGAGCCAGAGCAGCAGCACCGCCGCGCCCATGCCGAGTCCGCGGATCTTGATGGGGAAGATCTCGGACAGCATGACCCAGGTGACGGGCGAGACGGCCGCCTGCTGGAAGACGAGGAAGGCCAGCATGCGGGCCAGGATCAGGTAGCTGCGCAGGGTCGACGCGCCGGTGCCGGGCTCGGCGTGGAAGGAGAACGCCACGCCGATGGCGATGAGCGAGGCGACGATGCCGAGCTGCCCGGTGATCAGCAGCGGGCGGCGTCCGACCCGGCCGATGAGATAGAGGCTGAAGGCGGAGGCGAGGACGGCGACGACGCCGTTGGCGATGGTCGCGGTGAGCGCGGCCTGCGAGCCGAGTCCCGTCTGCTGCAGGATGGTCGGCGCGAAGTACATGATCGTGTTGATGCCGGTGATCTGCTGGATGACGGCGAGCCCGAGCCCGATGAGGAACACCCGGCGTACCCACGGCACGGCCAGCTCGGCCCAGCCCCCGCCGGTACGGGCCGTCCGCTTCTCCTCCATGACCGGTTACCTGGAGGGGAACCTCACCGACCCCGACGGCATCGACGCCCTGCTCACCACGGCCCGCAAGTCCCTGGACGTGGTCGCCGAGCTGGACTGCCCGCGGCTGAACCTCCACGGCACTGGCCTGGACGCCAAGGGACTGCCGGTCCACCCGGCCGAGACAGTCACATCCACCATGTGGCTGACGGCCACCGACACCCTCCGCCGCGTCGCGGCCTTCGGCGAGGAAGCGGGCCGCGTCTTCACCCTGGAGAACCTCAACCTCGCCGTCGACCACCCGGGCACCCCTTTCGCCCGCGCCGCCGACACCCTCGCCCTAGTACGCGCCGTCAACAGCCCATACCTGCGCATGAATCTGGACCTGTACCACGCCCAGATCGGCGAGGGAAACCTCATCGAACTGACCCGCCAGGCGCTCCCCTACACCGGCGAGATCCAGGTCGCGGACGTCCCCGGCCGCTGCGAACCCGGCACCGGCGAAATCCACTACCCGGCCATCGCCCGCGCCCTCCACCAGGCCGGCTACACGGGCGTCGTGGCCCTGGAAGGCTGGGCCCAACAGGACCCCGACGCAGCCCTCGACGCCTTCCAGGCAGCCTTCACCTGCACGTAAGAACTGATTTCAGCTCAAGCGGGCCCGCAGGAGACAGAATTCATTCCCCTCGGGGTCGGCCAGAACGTGCCACTGCTCCTCGCCACTCTGGCCGACCTCGGCCGGGCGCGCCCCGAGCTTCAGGAGGCGTTCGAGCTCGGCGTCCTGATCACGGTCGGTGGCGTTGACGTCGAAGTGCATCCGCAGCTTGCCCGTCTTGGGCTCGTCGGCGGGGACGAAGACCAGAGTCGGCTGCAGTCCCCCGAACCCTTCCCGCGGCCCGATCTCCACCGCGCCGTCGTCCTCGTCATCGAGCACGACGAAGTCCAGCACCTCGCACCAGAACGCCGCCAGCCGTTGCACATCCCGGCAAGGGATGATCAGTTCGGAAATCCGACAAGCCATGATCGGCACCCTACGACCATCAACCACCGACATCCAGCCTTTTAACGGCCCGGGCTCGCGAGCCGAACGGACGTCGAGGCCAATGTCGTGGGTGGCGCACCACAGTCCCGGCGGCGCCGGTCAATGAGCCATCCCGGGAAGGCGGAGCGTCCGCGCGAAGTCGTCCAGAGGCTCGATTGCCGCGGCGATCACTTCCGGATCGTCGTGGTGCCCGCGGAGGCAGACGTCGGGGACGCCAGGCGGGGTGTGCCAGTGGTACGTCACCGAGGTCATCATGATGGTGCTGTCCGCGGGATAGGAGCGGGTGACCCGGACCCCGTCCGAGCCCAGGTGCGGAGAGCCGAAAGCAACGCTGCCGGTTCGCTGTTGCCACTCGGGAATGTCCGGGTGCGGCACCGTGGGCGCGGCAATTCCCTCACAGAAGGCCGCGTCAGGGGCCTCGCACTGGAAGCGGGTGGCGTGCATCACCAGCGGCATGTGCGTGAGCGGGACGGGGCGGTAGATGAACGCCTCGTCAGCCTGGAGCTTGTCCCGGAGCGTCACCAGCGTCCGCTCGTAGAACTCCTTGTGGAACTTGCGCAGCTTGCGGGTGAGTTCGATGTTGTGGATGGCGGCCAGTTCGATCAGGAAAACGTCCAGCCACTTCTTGAAGGTCTTCTTGTCGACCTGGAGGTAGAAGTATTCCCAGAGTCCTGGGTTGGCATCCGTGTCGATGTGAAGTGGGCCGAGGTCGGTGCTCCACAGAGTGCCGTCGGGCATGAAGGTCTCTTTCGTCGGGCTCGCGGGGGGAAAGCCTTCAGGCATAGCTCCAGCGGAACGTGCCCATCACAGCGTCGAACAGCTCTACGAGGGCGTCGGTGAAGGCCGGATCCGAGTCGGGCGCGATCAGAGCACTGAAGGAGAAGGAGAGGTATTTGTCGGGGGTACTGTCCGGGACCGGCACGAAGTACTCGACCCGGCGGTGCGCGACCTCGACGCCCTGAGAGGCACTGGCGGGTACCTCTCGTTCCGAGCGCAGGCACGCGGTCTGGTCGAGCTCCTGTGTCTCGGCTCCGGGGGTCACGGAGGCAAGCGCGAGCAGGACCGATTCCGGGCCGCTGCCGGGCCTGACACTCGGAATCTCGATTGGTTCGGAGGCGACGATCGAGACAGGCAGAGCGATGCCGTTGAGGCGTTCGGTGGGGAGGTAGAGGGTGAGTCCTCCTTTGGAACGGGCCCGGCGGACGACCTTCTTCAGCTCCTTGGCAAGCTTCATCCGGGCCTGCGGAATGTCGTCCTTGGGAAAGCCGACGGGCAGCTGTGCGACGGCCTTGCGGATGATGTGGTCCATCGCCTCGTCGGTGCCCTGGCGCAGCGGAATGGTGTCCCAGCCGGGCGGCGGGACCAGGTTGAAGCCGCTCGGGGCCCGGCGCTGCTCAGCGATTGTCACGGTGCTCCTTGATCGCTTCCACGAAATAGGTAATACCCACGAAGAGCGCCCACGCCGGGGCGGCGATCATGCCCGGCCAGAAACCGAAGAACAGCGAGGGCAGGTAGAAGCCGATGCCCATGACGAGATCCCGGGTGAGGTAGGGCGGACGGTCGTCGTACCGGGGGTACTTCGCGAAGATCCAGACGTAGTGCAGGAGGCAACCGATGATCACGGCTTCATAGACGTGAATAACGTCGTTCATCAGAGGCTTCGGCACTAGGAAGCTGATCCCGAACACCGGCAGGAACAGGGGCATTCCGATGATCAGGGTCAGCCGGAGCCGACGGTTGGGGCCGGTGCCGAGTCCCGTGCGGGCCGCTTCCGCCTCGGCGATGCGTTGAGCAGAGTTCAGGTCCATAGTTATCCCTCAGGGAGAGCGGGCGAGGCATCGGGGCCCCGCCCAGGGAATCCGCTTCGTTACCAGTGGGTGTCGGCGGCGGGCTTCAGTGTGTTGTCTTTCCAGTCGGAGTAGCCCTCGTTGTACGGCTTCTCGCCGCCCCCCCAGTGTTCGTGGGTCCAGCTTGTCAGGTCGCTCTTGCCCAGCGACTTGTCCATGACGTCCATCCCCATGCCGCCCCATGCAACGCCGAGGCCCGCCTGGTAGGACGTGTACGCCTTGTCCGCGGCGGCTCCTGCGGCCTCCGGGAAGACGGACTTGTTGGCCTGCAGCAACTTCGCCATGCCGGCCATCTCCTTGTCGCCGAGGTGCCCCAGCGTCGCCAGCTTGCTGACCGGCAGCGGTTCCTTGGCCACCAGGCCAGCGTTCTGGGAGATGGACTTGCGTATGCCATTACGGGCCGCACCGATAATCTGCCGCCCCGGCCCCTCTGCCGTCTTGGCCATCAAGCGCCCCAAGTCGTCCATGGTGCCCTTGACGCCGGCGAGCCCCCTGCTCAGGTTGGCGGTCCGGGCAGCCTGAGCAGCATTCACGGTGCTCTTGACGCCGCTGGCGAGCTTCGCGGCGGTCCGGAGGCCACCCACCACGAGCAGCGCGCCCACGACGTCGAAGATGACATCCGTCCAGGTGGCGTCGCCGGATGCCACCAGAAGGAGTCTGAATCCGATCGTGAGCACTGCGATGCCCAAGATGACCCAGCCCAGGACGGGAATGGCCAGTGCCAGGAAGCCCAATGCCGTCGCCACCCAGCCGAACACATCAATCCATGCCTTGATGCCGTCCGCGTTGTCATGGGCCCAGCCTTTGACGTCGTCCCACCACGAGTCCTCGATGACGTCTTCGATCTCATCGTTGATCTTGCCGGCGTGGTGCCTGGCCCGGTCGTCGCGGTCCCCGGTGATCTCGTTCAGCTGATTTCTGTACGTCTGCACCGGGTCGTGATCGGTGCCGCTCGCCGACGGGTTCGGCCTTTTCTCCTCGCCCGACTCGGCTTCGTGGGCCTTCTCCCGTTCGGCCTCTGCCTGCTTCTCCTTGGCCTGGCGCAGGACCCGGTCGGCGTGGGTCTGAAAGTCCTCCAGTTCGTTCGCCCACGTGGTGAGGTGGCCGTGGACCCGCTCGTATCGGGAAGCCACCTCCCGCATGTGCTTCTCCAAAGTGGTGGAGTCCTCGCGCAGACGCTGGACGTACTTCCCCTTGAGCGTGTCCTCGTCCGAGATGGCCTTGAGGTTTCGCGCCTGATTACGCAGCTTTTCGGCGACCGAGACCATGTGCCGGACCTCTGCCCGGATCTCCTCCGGGTCGCCGGGAACGGGGTCGGTCTCGCACAGCGGCTGCCAGTCGACGGGCCGACGCTTGGATGCCGCAGTACTCACTGGCCCTTCTTCCCCTTGTCTCGCTTAGCGAGGTCCCGGTCCAAGTCCTCGAATGACTTCTTCGTGTTCGCGACGAGCTTGCCGGTCGATTCCAGGCCCTCGATCAGCCTGGTGCGGTAGTCGTCCCAGTTGTCGACGAAATTACCCATGGCGTCCGCGATGTCGCCGGAGCCCCAATGTTCGTCCATATCGTCACGACGGTTTTCAATGTCCTTGAACGTCGAGCGCAACTTGCCGAGTTGACGTTCGCAATTGCTCAAGAACTCAAAGTCGACCGTGAGGTCGCTACCGGACACGCTCTCCCCTCCCGTGGCCTGTCTACTGCTGGATTGGCAGGCCGCAGAGCATCTTCAGTTCATGCCCTGAACCTCCTGGAAGGTGACGTCCAGGGCACTTTCGGGCAATACGTGAGTCATGTCGCCGCCGGAGGGGTGCAGGCGGGCCGCCCGCACCATCCGTCCCGGCGCACGCGAGACCCCGGGGGATCGTAACTGAAAACGCCGATCCGATCATCAGCGATAGCCCGTTGTTCGAGCCTGAGAAACACCTATACGAGTAAGAAATTCCAATGCGACGTGATTCGCAGACTTAGCCGGCAGATCGCCTGGTTGCTCGTTCCGGTCTCGGTGGCGCCGGGGCGGGACCTTGGCCCTGGGGCCGGGGTGGCCCCGCCGCTGTACGGCAACTAGGCGAACAGCGGAAAGCGGCGGAGAGCGCAGACCCGTGCGCAGTACGGGACTTGGCGCAGGCAGCGGTGCCGGGCGGTAGCCCGATGCGCGGATTCTCGTGGCGTCGAGCTCAGCAACACCGTTCCGACCTGCAGTTCTTGGTGAGCACGGGGCGGCATCGTGAGTCCGAGAGCCTGGAAGAGGCACGCCTGCTAGTGGTCCTGGGCTTCGCGGCCGCGGTCGGCGTGCTCTCCTCCCGGCGGCGGGCACTGCCCGATCGGCTCGACCTGCGCCCGGCCCTGCCGACAGCCGAGCAGTCACACACGGACTCAGCCATGGCGTGGAACACTTTTGCTAGCGGGTGCTTGCAATAGTTAGCGATGGCGTGCAGGATCGAGGTATGGCATCACTCAACGTCGGCAATCTCGGGGAGTTCCTGCGGGAGCAGCGGCGCAATGCGCAGCTCAGCCTCCGGCAGCTCGCCGATGCCGCCGGGGTGTCCAACCCGTACCTCAGCCAGATCGAGCGCGGTCTGCGCAAGCCGAGCGCGGAGATCCTGCAGCAGCTGGCGAAGGCCCTGCGGATCTCGGCCGAGACCCTGTATGTACAGGCGGGGATACTCGACGAGCGGCGGGACCCGGACGGGCTGGAAGTGCACAGCGCGATCCTGACCGATCCCGCCCTGAACGAGAAGCAGAAGCAGGTGCTGCTGCAGATCTACGAGTCGTTCCGCAAGGAGAACGGCTACAGCTCGGACATCGCACGCGCCGAGGGTCTGGACCTCGACCGGACCGCGCCGGAAGGCGAGCACGGCAGCGGCGACGAGCACGGCAGTACGCGCAAAGGCAGTACGCGCAAGGGCAGTACGGGCAAGGGCAAAAAGGGCACCCAAGAGGCCGACGGCGACCCGCACGCCACCTGAGCAACCGATTCCAGGAGGAAGAACCGCCATGGCCATCACCGACGACCTCCGCAAGACGCTGACCGACCCCACCCCGCTGTACGCCCTGGCCGGCACGGCCGACCTCGCCGGCGAGAAGCTCAAGGAGGTCCCGGCGCTGGTGGACCGCCTCCGCGCCGAGGCGCCCAAGCGCTTCGAGGAGGCCCGCACCACCGACGCCAAGGCCGTGCAGGACCGCGTCTCCAAGCAGGCGAAGGAGGCCCAGGACAAGCTGTACGAGCTGCTGGGCTCCCTGGACACCGACCTCAAGAAGATCCGCGAGCAGGCCCAGGACCTCGCGCTGCAGGGCGTGGGCCGCGCGGCTGAGTACGCCGTCAAGGTCCGCGAGGGCTACGACGAGCTCGCCGAGCGCGGCCGCGGCGCCGTGCAGACCTGGCGCGGCGAGGTCGCGGAAGAGGTCGAGGAGCTGGCGGTCGCGATCGAGCCGGAGACCGAGCAGGAGCCGAAGTCCGGCGCGGCCAAGTCCGAGCCGGCCAAGGCCGAGGAGAGCAAGGCCGGGGAGACCAAGCCGGCCGCCGCCAAGGACGGGGCGGCCGAGGCCAAGTCCGAGCAGGCGAAGAAGCCGGCGCCGGCCGCCCGCAAGACGACGGCCAAGAAGACCACGCCGCCGGCGAAGTAAGACCCTGGGGTAAAGCCGCGGGGCAGGAGAGCGGGCCGGGCACGTACGACGTGCCCGGCCCGTTCTACCGGTACGGTGACAAAGACAGTCCGACGGTCAACGGGTGGTGGAACGGCATGCTGATCCAGGGATTCAACAATCTGCTGTGGCTGATTTCGCTCGCCATGCTGGTGTTCAGCGCGTTCGCGTTCGTCGACTCCGCCATCCGCCGCGAGGACGCCTATCGCGCCGCGGACAAGAAGACCAAGCCGTTCTGGCTGATCATTCTGGGCCTGGCGACGCTGGTCAACGTGCTCTTCGGGATCATGTCGTTCCTGCCGATCATCGGTCTGATTGCGACGATCGTGTACATGGTCGACGTCCGGCCCGCGCTCAAGCGGGTCTCCGGCGGCGGCCGCGGCCCGCGCCGCGGCGGCTCCAGCTCCGACGGCCCGTACGGCCCGTGGAACGGCGGCCGCTGACCGCCCCGGCAGGTCCCCGGTCCTTCAGACCGCTGCCCCCTCCCAGGGGCCTGCCGGCGGTACCGGCCCCCTCAGCCCTACGCGCCCCCGCGGTCCAGTAGCAGGACCGCGAGGTCGTCGGTGAGTTCGCCGCCGTTGAGGTCGCGTACCTCGGTGACGGTGGCGTCGAGGAGTGCCTCGCCGCGCAGGCCCTCGGCCATCCGGGCGGCCACGAGATCGACCATCCCGTCCTGGCCCAGGCGCTGATTGCCGTCCCCGACCCGGCCCTCGATCATGCCGTCGGTGTACATGAGCAGGCTCCAGGAGCCGCCCAGCTCGATCTGGTGGCGCGGCCAGCGGGCGCGCGGCAGCAGGCCGAGCGCGGGGCCGCCGCTCTCGTACGGGAGCAGCCGCGGCGCGCTGCCGGCCCGGGCCAGCAGCGGTGCCGGGTGGCCCGCCAGGCAGACCCCGGCGCTCCGCCCGTCCGGCGCGATGTCGACCGTGCACAGCGTCGCGAAGATCTCGTCGTTGTCGCGCTCGTTCTCCAGCACCCGCTGGAGGGTGGAGAGCAGTTCGTCACCGCACAGGCCGGCGAAGGTCAACGCGCGCCAGGCGATACGGAGTTCCACGCCGAGGGCCGCCTCGTCGGGGCCGTGCCCGCAGACGTCGCCGATCATCGCGTGGACCGTGCCGTCGGGCGTGCGGACCGTGTCGTAGAAGTCGCCGCCGAGCAGCGCACGGCTGCGCCCCGGGCGGTACCGGGCGGCGAACCGCAGGTCGGAGCCTTCGAGGAGCGGCGTGGGCAGCAGCCCGCGCTCCAGCCGGGCGTTCTCCTGGGCGCGCAGCCGGGACTCGGTGAGCTGGCGCTGCGCGAGGTCGGCGCGCTTGCGTTCCACGGCGTAGCGCACGACGCGGCTGAGCACGGCGCCGTCCAGCTGCTCACGGGAGAGGTAGTCCTGCGCTCCGACGCGTACGGCTTCGGCGCCGCGCTCCGCGTCCGCCTCGGCGGTCAGCGCGAGCACGGCGTGGCGCGGGGCGAGCCGCAGGACCGCGCGCAGCGGCTCCAGCTCGTCCGGTGCCTCGGTCCCGTCGGCCTCGGGGCGGCTCTCCCGGTCCCCGGCCTCCCGCGTGTCCCGGCCGGGCATGGCCGCCAGGTCGAGCAGGACGCAGTGCACGTCGTCGGTGAGCAGTCGCTGGGCCTCGGTGAGGTTGCGGGCGGTGCGGACCCTGACCTTGTGGCCCTGGCCGTCGGACATCTCCGGTACGGAGCTGGTGGGGTCCTCGCCGATCACCAGGAGGGTCAGCCCGTGGCTGCCGGTGCCCGGCAGGGCCGGAACGGACGGGTACGCCTGATCCGGGAGCGCGTCCGCGCCGTCCTGCGGGCGCGCGGGCGCCCCCGGCGCGGCGTCCACCGGAGCGGCGTCCACCGGAGCGGGTTCCTCCTGCGCCGGGCGCGCGGACTCGGGCGCGCCGTTCGCCGGGCCTGCAGCCGGTGGCAGCACGGCCGTGCGCTGTCGCGGTCCGGGTACGGGCATGTCCTCTGGTTCCTTCCCTCCCCCCGAGGGTGCGGCGGCGGTGACCGACCGGCGCACCACCGTGCCCGGTTCCGCGCCGCCCCTTGGTCCTAGGAACGGTGCGCCACCGGGCACTGGAAGGCGACCTTAGCGCCAGTACGGGCCCGTACGGAATGGCGGACGGCACGCAGGGCCGGCCATAAACCGGGGTACGACGGCGATTTGGCCGTCCTGGGGAGAAATGCGGAATGACGAACATCACCCCGGGCACACGCTCGGCAACCGGACGGTGACGGTGTTTTCCCCGTCCCGATGCCGGAATGAGAGCACGGACACAGCACGCACACAGCGCAATACGGTACGTCGGGTCAGCGCTTCGCGTCCGGCCGTACGACACCCAGGATCCGCATCGATCCGGCCCCGGCGAGGGTCACTTGGCGGCCGGGCCGCGGGGCGTGCACGATCGCGCCGTCGCCCAGGTACATCCCCACATGGCTGGCGTCCTCGTGGTAAATGATCAAATCGCCGGGGCGCATGTCCTCGATGTCGATGTGCGGCAGTTGCCGCCATTGTTCCTGTGACGTGCGCGGAATGGGATGGCCCGCCGATTCCCAGGCGCGCATCGTGAGTCCGGAACAGTCGAAGGTGTCCGGACCTTCCGCTCCCCACACGTAATCCTTGCCGATCTGCTCCGTCGCGTAGGAAATCGCCTTCTTGCCCGCCGCGGACGCGGTACCGCCGATGTCGGCCAGAATTCCGGAATCCAGCCATTTCGCCTGCGCCTGCCGGGCCCGGTCCTCTTCCAGCTTCTTCAGCCGGGCCTTTTCCTCGGCCTTCAGACGCGACTCGATCCGCTCCGCGGCGTCGATCTTCTGCTCGATGTCCTTCTTCGCCGCGGCCTTCTTCTCGCGCTCTTTCTCCAGCTTCTCCCAGCGCTCGGTGGCGTCCTCGGCGTAGTGCTGCAGATCGCTCTCGGCGCGCGCCAGTTGCCCCAGTACGCCGCGGACCGCGTGCTGTCCCTTGCGGGCGAGCGTGGCGTGATCGAGAAATCCCTCCGGGTCCTTGTCGAGCATCAGTTTCGCCTCGGCGGGCAGGCCGCCGCCGCGGTACTGCGCGCTGGCCAGCGAGCCGGCCCGGCGCTTCAATTCCTTGCGTTTGTGCTGCGTACTGACGATATTCTTCGCCAGCTTCACGATGTCCTTCTGCTGGCGCTCGACCTGCTCTTTTGCGGCGTTGTACGCGTCGGTGGCCCGCTCGGCGCGGTGGTACAGGCCGTCGATCTTTTTGCGCACCTCCTCCAGGTCCCGCGTGCTCGCGGGGGCCGGGTCGGCGTACGCCGCCGGCGCCGGGCCCGCCAGGGCACCCGTCGCGCCCAGCACCACGGCCGCGCAGACCACCGCCGCGCCCCGCCTCACGTTCACGTGCCGCCGTTCCACCGGGCTCCTCACGGGCCACCTCCGGTCACTCGCCGTACGCGTCGTCCGGGCGCGGACGCCCCCGCCCCGCAGCGGACCTCAGCCGCGGATGCTGCCATACCGGCCGGTAATACAGAAGGGCAACGCATCACTTCTTCCGGGAGATCACCGTCCGGTCCGGGGCGCACCGGGCGATTCCGGCCGCACCCATCCGACGGCCGAGGTTCACCCCGCGTTCACTCTCTTCCTTCGGCGGCTTCACCTGATCTGCCTAATTTCGGCCTTACCGAGTGCGCGTCATGCCCGGAAGGCGGCGCGGCACCGCATAGCTGGATACCTCAACTGATTCATTTCACGGCCCAGCACGCCACTGACCACGGCGGGCCCCAGGAAGGAACTCTCGACAGTGAAGCTTCAGCGCAAGACCCGGGTTCGCGCCCTCGCCGTTGGCGCTCTCGCCGTCTCCGGAGCCCTGGCCCTCACGGCGTGCGGCTCGGACGACACCACGGGCGGCCCCAGCGCCTCGTCCGCCAAGGCTGCGAACATCAAGTGTGACGGCAAGGGCAAGCTGCTCGCCTCGGGCTCCTCGGCACAGAAGAACGCCATGGACGTCTGGGTGCAGAACTACTCCGGCGCCTGCAAGGACACCGAGATCAACTACCAGCCCACGGGCTCCGGTGCCGGTATCACCACCTTCCTGCAGGGCCAGACCGCCTTCGCGGGCTCCGACTCGGCGCTCGAGCCGGAGGAGGTCGAGAAGTCGAAGCAGCTCTGCAAGACCGGCCAGGGCATCAACCTGCCGATGGTCGGCGGCCCGGTCGCCATCGGCTACAACGTCCCGGGTGTCGAGGACCTCGTCCTGGACGCCGAGACCCTCGCCAAGATCTTCGACTCGAAGATCACCAAGTGGAACGACCCGGCGATCAAGAAGCTCAACCCCAGCGCCAAGCTGCCCGACCTGAAGATCCAGGCGTTCCACCGCTCGGACGAGTCCGGCACCACCAAGAACCTCACCGAGTACTTCAAGGCCGCCGCGCCGAAGTCCTGGAAGTACGAGCCCGACAAGGCGTGGGCGGGCAAGGGCGGCCAGGCCGCCTCCGGCTCCTCAGGCGTGTCCTCGCAGGTCAAGCAGACCGCCGGCGCGATCTCCTACTTCGAGCTCTCCTACGCCGAGTCCAGCCAGGTGAACACTGTCAAGCTGGACACAGGCGCCAAGGAGCCGGTCGAGGCCAACGTCGACAACGCTTCCAAGGCCATCGCCGAGGCCAAGCGGGTCGGCAAGGGCAACGACCACGCCATGGAGCTGGCATACGACACCAAGGCCGAGGGTGCTTACCCGATCACCCTGGTGACCTACGAGATCGCCTGCGACAAGGGCAACAAGAAGGAGACCCTGCCGGCGACCAAGTCCTTCCTGACCTACATGGCCAGCGAGGACGGCCAGGCCGCACTGAAGGACCTGGGCTACGCCCCGCTGCCCACCGAGATTGCCGAGCAGGTCCGCAAGACCGTCTCGTCGCTCTCCTGACCCACCGGGCGGCGGCCGGCGCGCCATGCGCAGGCCGCCGCCCGTCCGGTGCACCGCCGCCTGGAGCCCACCGGCTCCGCAGACCGGAGAAACCATGGATACCTCAGCGATACCCCAGAACCCCCCGCCCACAGCGCCCGCCGCACCCTCCGAGGTCAGCGGCAAGGCCGTACGCCCCGGTGACCGGATCTTCCTCGGTCTCTCGCGCGGCTCCGGCATCGCGCTCCTGGTGATCATGGCCGCCATCGCGGCCTTCCTCACCTACCGCTCCGTCCTGGCGATCCAGGGCGACAAGGCGAACTTCTTCACCACCTTCGAGTGGGACCCGAGCGGCGCCGAGCCCAAGTTCGGCATCGCCGTCCTCGCCTTCGGCACCGTCGTCAGCTCGGTCATCGCGATGATCATCGCGGTCCCCGTCGCGGTCGGCATCGCCCTCTTCATCTCGCACTACGCGCCGCGCAAGCTGGCCACGCCGCTGGGCTACGTCATCGACCTGCTCGCCGCGGTCCCCAGCATCATCTACGGCCTGTGGGGCGCGCTCTTCCTCGTGCCGCACCTGACCGGCCTGTACAGCTGGCTGGACAGCTACCTCGGCTGGACCGGGATCTTCAGCTACTCCCAGGGCGCCGCGCGCTCGCTGTTCACCGTCGGCATCCTGCTGGCGATCATGATCCTGCCGATCGTCACCAGCGTCAGCCGCGAGGTCTTCCTCCAGGTGCCCAAGATGCACGAGGAGGCCGCGCTGGCCCTCGGCGCCACGCGCTGGGAGGTCATCCGCATGTCGGTGCTGCCCTTCGGCCGCTCCGGCATCATCAGCGCCTCGATGCTGGGCCTGGGCCGCGCGCTCGGCGAGACCATGGCCGTCGCCACGGTCCTCTCCCCCAGCTTCCTCATCGGGCTCAGCCTGCTGAACCCGGGCGGCGGCACGTTCGCCCAGAACATCGCCAGTAAGTTCAGCGAGGCGGACACCTTCGGCCAGGACGCGCTGATCGCCTCCGGCCTCGTCCTCTTCGTCATCACCCTGCTCGTCAACGGCGCGGCCCGCCTGATCATCGCCCGCCGCAAGGAGTACTCGGGGGCCAACGCATGAGTAACGTCGCAACGGAAAAGCGGCCGGTCGCGGACAGCGCGCCGCTGCCCCCCGTCTCCCTGAAGCAGGCCCGGCTGCCGCGCTGGTCCCCGCCGGTCTTCGCGCTGGGCGCGCTCGCCGCGGGCGCCGGTATCGGCATCGCCGCCGGCCTGGACAGCAAGATCCAGTGGGGCCTGATCGCCGCACTGCTCTTCGTCATCGGCACGTTCACGATCGCCACCAAGGTCGAGGGCGTCCGGCAGGCCAAGGACCGGCTGGCCACCAGCCTGGTCTGGATCGCCTTCCTGCTCGCCGTCCTCCCGCTGGCCTCGCTCATCTGGGAGACCGTCGCCCGCGGCCAGAAGGTCCTGGACGGGTACTTCCTCACCCACTCCATGGGCACCCTGCCCGACGCCATGGTCGGCGGCGGTATCAACCACGCGATCACCGGCACCCTGCAGCAGGTGGGCCTCGCCACCCTGATCGCCGCGCCGATCGGCCTGCTGACCGCGATCTACCTCGTCGAGTACGGGCGCGGCAAGCTCGCCAAGGCCGTCACCTTCTTCGTCGACGTCATGACGGGTATCCCCTCGATCGTCGCCGGCCTCTTCGTCCTCTCCGTGTGGATCCTGATCCTCGGCTTCGGCCCCTCCGGCTTCGCCGGCGCCATGGCGCTGGCCATCCTGATGATGCCGGTCGTGGTGCGCTCCACGGAGGAGATGCTCAAGCTGGTACCGAACGAGCTGCGCGAGGCGTCCCTCGCCCTCGGCGTACCGAAGTGGCGCACCATCCTCAAGGTCGTCCTCCCCACCTCCATCGGCGGCATCACGACCGGCGTCATGCTGGCGATCGCCCGCATCACCGGCGAGACCGCGCCGGTACTGCTCCTGGTGTGGGGCGCCAAGACGATCAACAACAACCCCTTCGAAGGCGCCCAGCAGTCCCTGCCGCTGTACGTGTACCAGCAGTGGCAGCAGGGCTCCGAGGCGAGCTACGACCGCGCCTGGGCAGCGGCCCTCGTCCTCATCGCCTTCGTCATGATCCTCAACCTGGTGGCCCGCGGCATCGCCCGCTGGAAGGCCCCCAAGACCGGCCGCTGACCGCAGCGAGCACGAAAGAAGCAGTGATTCCCATGGCCAAGCGAATCGACGTCAGCGGCCTCTCCGCCTTCTACGGCAGCCACAAGGCCATCGACGACATCTCCATGACCGTCGAGCCCCGCTCGGTGACGGCCTTCATCGGCCCCTCCGGCTGCGGCAAGTCCACCTTCCTGCGCACCCTGAACCGCATGCACGAGGTCACCCCCGGTGGCCGCGTCGAGGGCAAGGTGCTGCTGGATGACGAGAACCTCTACGCCTCGGGCGTCGACCCGGTCGCCGTCCGCCGCACCGTCGGCATGGTCTTCCAGCGCCCCAACCCCTTCCCCACCATGTCGATCTTCGACAACGTGGCGGCGGGCCTGCGGCTGAACGGTGACGTGAAGAAGAAGTCCGAGCTGAACGACGTCGTCGAGAAGTCCCTCAAGGGCGCCAACCTCTGGAACGAGGTCAAGGACCGGCTGAACAAGCCCGGCTCCGGCCTCTCCGGCGGTCAGCAGCAGCGTCTGTGCATCGCCCGCGCGATCGCGGTCGAGCCGCAGGTCCTGCTGATGGACGAGCCCTGCTCCGCGCTGGACCCGATCTCCACCCTCGCCATCGAGGACCTGATCGGGGACCTCAAGGAGCGCTTCACGATCGTCATCGTCACGCACAACATGCAGCAGGCCGCGCGTGTCTCGGACCGTACGGCGTTCTTCAACCTGGCCGCCGTCGGCGAGCCCGGCAAGCTCGTCGAGATCGACGAGACCGAGCGCATCTTCTCCAACCCGTCGGTCCAGGCCACGGAGGACTACATCTCCGGCCGCTTCGGCTGAGTCGCGCCCGCGCGACGGTCGGCCGAACCGACGCCACCGAGCGTCCTGCGGTGCTGCATGGCGGTGCCACCACAGGACGAAGGGCCCGCCCCCAGGGATGGGGGCGGGCCCATTTGCTTGGCTTCGCGGCGCTGCTTTGCTTGGCTTCGCGCCACCGCTTTGCTTGGCTTCGCAGCGCTGCGCGGCGAAAATCAAGCCCGTCCGGCGATTGAGGACCGGGGTCCGGGGCGGAGCCCCGCGCGGTCCGGCCGGCAGCCGGAACTAGCCGAAGGCCAGGTTCACGACCCAGTACGACGCCGCGGCAACCGCCGCAGCAGCCGGCATGGTGATGAACCAGCCCAGGATGATGTTCTTCGCGACGCCCCAGCGCACCGCGCTGACCCGCTTGGTGGCGCCCACGCCCATGATCGCCGAAGTGATCACATGGGTCGTGGAGATCGGCGCGTGGAACATGAACGCGGTGGTGAACATGATCGACGCACCGGTCGCCTCGGCCGCGAAGCCCTGCGGCGGGTCCAGTTCGATGATCTTGCGGCCGAGGGTGCGCATGATGCGCCAGCCACCCGCGTACGTACCGAGCGACAGCATCGCCGCACAGGCGATCTTGACCCAGATCGGGATCGGGTCGCCCGGGCCCTCGACACCGCCGATGACCAGCGCCATCACCACGATGCCCATCGTCTTCTGGGCGTCCTGGAGGCCGTGGCCGAGCGCCATGCCCGCCGCCGAGACCGTCTGCGCGATACGGAAGCCGCGCTTGGCCTTGTGCGGGTTGGTGCCCTTGAACATCCACAGGATGGCGACCATGACGAAGTAGCCGGCGATCAGGCCGACCAGCGGCGACAGGAACATCGGGAGAACGATCTTCTCCCAGACGCCCGACCAGTAGACGGTCGAGGACCCGGCGAGCGCCGCGCCCACCATGCCGCCGAACAGCGCGTGCGAGGAGGAGGACGGCAGACCGAAGTACCAGGTCACCATGTTCCACGCGATGGCGCCGATCAGCGCGGCGAAGAGGATCATCATCCCCGTCTTGCCGCTGGGCGTCTCGATGAGGCCCTCACTGACGGTCTTGGCGACCCCGCTGCCCAGGAAGGCACCGGCGAGGTTCATCACCGCCGCCATCGCGAGCGCGGCCCGTGGCGTCAGCGCGCGCGTCGAGACCGAGGTCGCGATCGCGTTCGCGGAGTCGTGAAAGCCATTGGTGTACGTGAATCCGAGCGCGACCGCGATGGTCACGACGAGCGCGAAGGTGTCCATAGCCGGGGCTCAGGACTCCTTCACGGCGATCGTCTCGACCGTGTTGGCCACGTGCTCGAACGCGTCGGCCGCCTCTTCGAGGATGTCCACGATCTGCTTGAGCTTCAGCACCTCGATGGCGTCGTACTTGCCGTTGAAGAGGTGGGCGAGCAGCTTGCGGTGGATCTGGTCGGCCTGGTTCTCCAGGCGGTTGACCTCGATCCAGTACTCGGTGAGGTTGGACATCGTCCGCAGGTTCGGCATGGCCTCGGCGGTCAGCTCCGCCGCCCGTGCCAGTACCTCGATCTGCTGGTCGACGCCCTTGGGCAGTTCCTCCACGTTGTAGAGGACGACCAGATCGACGGCCTCCTCCATGAAGTCCATGATGTCGTCGAGCGACGAGGCGAGGTTGTAGATGTCCTCGCGGTCGAACGGCGTGATGAACGAGGAGTTCAACTGGTGGAACACCGCGTGGGTCGCGTCGTCCCCCGCGTGCTCCGCCGCTCGCATCCTCTCGGCGATCTCTGCCCGCGCGGAGGCGTCCGCCCCGAGCAGTTCCATCAGGAGCTTGGAGCCCGTGACGATGTTGTCCGCGGAGGCGGCGAACATGTCGTAGAAGCTCGTCTCCCTGGGGGTCAGACGAAAGCGCACGTGAAATCCTCGGGGTGCATCGGATTCGGTCGAGATGATGCTAGGCGCATCATCCAGCCACTGCTAACCGGCATTACCTCAGTGTCGCCCATCGGGCAGCATGCTCTGCACGGGGTACCTGCCCCGCGCGCTGTGCGAGGTATCTCCCTCGTGCGCGAAATTCTGTACCATATACCCGCCAGGGGTATATGGACCGGCTATGTACCAGGGGAGAAGCCCATGACGACCACGGACGCCGACGCCGACGGCACCACCGCAGCCGCCACGGCCTGCCACGGCGCGGAGCCGCAGGGCGTGCCCGAGGGCGACCCCCAGGCCGTGACCGACCACGATCTGGGCATCCATGGGTACGCGAAGCAGAAGGACGCTCACATCAAGCGGCTGCGCCGCATCGAGGGTCAGATCCGGGGTCTCCAGCGGATGCTGGAGGAGGACGTCTACTGCATCGACATACTCACCCAGGTCTCGGCCAGCACGAAGGGCCTGCAGTCCTTCGGCCTGCAGCTTCTCGAGGAACATCTGCGGCACTGCGTCGCCGACGCGGCCGTGAAGGGGCCGGAGGCCATCGACGAGAAGGTCAAGGAGGCCACCAAGGCCATCGAGCGCATGCTGCGTACGTGACATACGCCGCCCGCCGACCGGAGAGCGGGGCAGGGTCCGGGCCCCGATTGCCGATACTGGCCGTGCGGTGAGTGATCAGGCGTGAGGTATCCCACGCCAGAGCCGCGGCCGAAAACCGCTCCCTACAACCGCTGGACGGTCGCGGAGCGCTGCTCCGCCCCCGCTGCGGCTTCTCTGGCGTCACGGTCCGCGTCCACGTCCAGCACCTCGTCGATACGGTCCGGGCTGAGGCGGTCCTCCGGGGAGGTCGCCGCCGCGATCATCAACTCACCAGCCAGGTCGATTTCGACGAGGGCCACGTGGTCCTGAGTCATCTGACTGCGGTGCGGCGCCACGTACAACACCTCCTCCTTCGAGGCCCATGCCACTCTTCTGGCGGTTACCGCCCAGGGTAGGGACGCGTGCACGCCCCGCGCATGGCACGGATGGACCATTTACGCCGCTCGGCAAGCCCTGGGGGCATGTGCCGGTCGAAGACCCGCAGGCCCGGGGCGCCCGGCCCCGCCCCTCATCCGCCGCCGGCCGCCGCGATGCGCCCCGTGTAGATGTCCGCCCGCCGCGGCAGCTCGACCGGCGCCTTCGTCCCGAAGCCCGCGTAGGAGAGCGTGGACGTCACCTCAGTGCCGCGCGGCGAGCCGTTGGCGAAGGAGAACCGGTACTGCAGCTTGCGCAGCCGCCCCGCCTCGTCGAGGTACGCCTCGAACGGCACCACGTCGGTGGTGAAGCCCTTCTCGGCCGCGGTCAGTGCGGGCTCGGTGACCTTCGAGGCGGCGCCGGCGGCCGCCCCGATGTCGGCCGTGCCGCGGTAGTGCCGCACGCGCACGCCGTACAGCAGCTCCTCACCCTCGTACGTCGCCCGCCGGGTGCCGCGCAGCAGCTCGGCCGCGGCCAGCGGATCGGTCGCGCCGCCCGTGACCAGATTGCCGTCGGACAGCGCCGTGGTGTCCACCCGCACCCACTTGTCCGCGGGCACCCCGGCGCCGCGGTTCTTCATGTAGAGCGCGCCGGGCGCGAAGATCTCCGTGATCGGCTTGCGCACCCGGCCGTCCGGCCCGGCGGGCTCCGGCAGCACCAGCCGCAGCCGGCCCGTGCCGCGGCGGTAGTCGTAGTGACCGGCGCCCCGGATGGCGACGCGGGTGCCGCCGCTCGTGGTCTCCAGGGTCGTCCGCACCTGCGAGGTGGCGCCGCGCACGAGCGTTTCAGCACTCTGCCGGAGCGCCACCGAGGGGGCTGATCCCGCGGGCGTGTCGTCGGCGACGGCGCCATCCGTTGTACACCCCGATGTCAGCAGGCCGGCTCCCAGCGCCAGCCCCGCCGCCGTGGCGGCGGCGACGGCCCCGCCGCTCCGTCTGTCCTGCACCACCATCGCGCACGAGCCCCCTGCCGCTGTCGCGCCGCCGTCCCACCGCCGCACGGCGCGACCGGCATCGGGCAACCATTTCGTTCAACGACCGTTCATGTGCCCCGTCACGCCTGTCTGGTCCAACCGGCAGTAGCGTGGAGACGTGTCGTACGCGATCCAGGACCCGCAGCAGACCGCCGCCCCCGACGCCGGTACCGGTGCCTCCGGGGCGCACCGCACCACGACCATGGAGCGCGGGGCGTTCTGTCTCGCCCGGTGCAGCTGCGGCTGGTCGGGCCCGGCCCGCCGCGCCCGCTCCCAGGCCCGCACGGACGCGGAGCGGCACGCGGGCAACGGTCACTGACCTTCAGAGGCCGGTCGCCGGCCTTCAGGGACCGCTGACCTTCAGGGGCCCGTCACGGGCCTTCAGCAGCCGGTCACGGGCCTTTAGGGCCCGGTCCTCGTGCGCCCCCGCAGTCCCCCTGTTCACTCCCCGCGCCCCGTTCCCGGTGGAACCCGCTGCCCCACTTCCGCATCTGGCTGGAGGAAGGCAACGGCACAGCGCCTCTGGCGCGATTCGGCAAGGGGGCGGCCGTGAGGCGGCGCACACTTCTGCAGGCGGGCGGCGGGCTCGCCGCGACCACGGCGGCCTGGGCGCTGACAGGCGGTACAGGAGCGGGCCACGCGGCCGGCGCCCGCGCGGCTACGGGGGCCGCGGCCTCGAAGACCTCCTGGGACGCGCTCCGCACGGGCCTGGACGGGCAGCTGATCCGGCCGGGCGACGCCGCGTACGCCACCGCGCGCCGCCTTGACAACACCCGTTACGACACGCTGAAGCCGGCGGCCGTGGCGTACGTGAAGCACGCCGCGGACATAGCCGAGTGCCTGGCCTTCGCCCGCCGCCACGGCACGCCCGTCGCCATCCGCAACGGCGGCCACTCCTACGCGGGCTGGTCCAGCGGCGACAACCGCCTGATCGTCGACGTCTCCGCGCTCTCCAAGGTCTCCGCGCCGTCCGGCGGCACCACCCGCATCGGCGCCGGCGCCAAGCTGATCGACGTCTACGAGGGTCTGGGCAAGCACGGCGTGACGGTCCCCGGCGGCTCCTGCCCGACCGTCGGCATCTCGGGCCTGACCCTCGGCGGCGGCCATGGCGTCGTCTCCCGCGCCTACGGCCTGACCTGCGACAGCCTCGTCGGCGCGACTCTCGTCACGGCCGACGGCAAGACCCTGCACTGCGACGCGAAGGAGCACGCCGACCTTTTTTGGGCGCTGCGCGGCGCGGGCAACGGCAACTTCGGCGTGGTCACCGAGCTGCGCTTCCGTACGCACAAGGCGCCGAAGGCGGTCATGGCGTACATGACCTGGCCGTGGTCCAAGGCGGCTGCCGTGCTGCGCTCCTGGCAGGAGTGGGGCCCGGCGCAGGCCGACGAGATCTGGTCCAGCTGCCATCTGGACGCACGCCCCGGCTCCACCCCCACGATCTCCGTCGCGGCCTTCTCCCTCGGCTCGTACCGCGACCTCCAGAACGCCGTCGACAAGCTCGCCGACCGCGCGGGCGGCCCCGGCCCGGCTTCCTCGGTCTCGCTCAGGCCCAAGCCGTACCTGGACGCCATGGAGGCGTACGCGGGCTGCTCGACGAAGACCACGGCCCAGTGCCACCAGCCGGGCAGCGTCCCCGGGCGCACCCCGTCCGGGCAGCTGGGCCGGGAGACCTACGCGGCCCGCTCGGATTTCTTCGACCGCTCACTGAGCGCGGCGGGCATCCGTACGGTCATCGACCAGGTCGAGCGGGCGGGCCGCAACGGCGTCAACGGCAACGTCGCCTTCACCGCCCTGGGTGGCGCGATCAACCGCGTGCGACCGACCGCCACCGCCTTCGTGCACCGCCGCTCGCGGTTCCTCGCGCAGTACCTCGCCTCCTGGGCGCCGAGCGGCACGGGGAAGGCCCAGAACGCCTGGCTGGGCGGGATGCACACCGCGATGCGCCGGTACGCCTCCGGCGCCGCCTACCAGAACTACGCCGACCCGGCCCTGAAGGACTGGAAGCAGGCGTACTACGGAGCGGCCGCCGACCGCCTCACGAAGGTGAAGCAGGCATACGACCCGCAGCACCTGTTCCGGACCTTCCCGCAGGCCCTGTAGGCGGCCGGCGCCCGGAAGACACGTCGGCCCCGCCCGGAGCCCGGGCGGGGCCGCTATGTGTCCGTCCCTCGGATCGTGAGTCCGACCCTCGGACAGGAGAGTCCCTCGGCTCAGGCGGCGAGGTCCTTGTCCCGGTCCTTGCGGCCGGCCGGTACGCCCTCCGTACGGCGCGGCGCGCCGGCCGGGCCGGGCGGCTCCGGAAACCCGTCGGGGCCCCCGGCCCCGACGGCACCGGCCGCCCCCGCGGGCCCGAACGCGTCCGTCACAGCCGCGCCGTCCCCCTCACCCGCTCCGCCTGCGTGCGCCGTGCCCGCGCGGGGCACCTGGACCAGCGCCCCGATGCGGGAGGCCGCGATCGCCTTCATGAGCGGCACGAGCAGCGCCTGGGCGAGCGGCGCGAACAGCAGCGCGACCGCCGTGCCCAGCGCGAACCCGCCGATGACGTCCGTCGGGTAGTGCACGCCCATGTAGACCCGGCACAGGCCCTCCAGGAGCGCCAGGCCGATACCGATGAGCCCGTACTTGCGGTGCGCGATGAAGATGCCGACACCGACGGCCATCGTCAGCGTGGCGTGGTCGCTCACGAACGAGAAGTCGTTCTTCCCCGCCACCAGGACCTCCAGGCCCTGGTGGTCCTTGAACGGGCGTGGCCGCGCCACGAACTCCCGGATCGGGATGTTGGCCAGCAGCGCGAGGCCGGCGGCCAGCGGCGCCCACACCAGGCCCGCCACGGCGGCGGGCGCATCGGCCTTCTTACGAGCGCCCCACCAGCCGATGAGGCACAGGATCGCCAGCCCGGCGATGATGCCGTACTCGCCGACGTACTCCATCACCTGGTCGAACCAGTGCGGAGCGTCCTTGGCGAGGCCGTTGACCTCGAAGAGCAGGCCAACGTCGGGGTTCGACCCGTCCAGTGCGAGTCCAGCCATGTGCCGGGGCCCCTAACCTTTCGCGCGCGTGAGCGCCGTCCGAGTGCTGCCAACCCCCGTGGTCGTCGAGCAACTGCGGTGTGCGCCGTGCCTTCCGTCGCCGTGCTCCGGCAGCGCCGCTCACACCCACTCCAAGGAAACGTCATGCGCCCGCACGACGTTCCACATTCCACCGGATGATCACCAGGACGTTATCGAAGCTTGACTCATCTCCGCAGCTCAGGCCCCATGTTCACGCAGCGTTCCGACGAGGGAGCGCTTTTGCGCCATCTTCTGTGACGCGAGTGGCGCCGATGTAGTCAGGGGTGTCGATCTTGTCGAACCGGATCACCGCCCCCGTGTACGGGGCGTTGATCATGTAGCCGCCCCCCACGTAGATCCCGACATGGTGGATCGACCGCGGGTCGTTCAGGTTGTACGCGAAGAACACCAGGTCCCCGGGGAGCAGCTCGTCCCGCTTCGGATGCGGCCCGGCGTTCCACTGGTCGTTGGCGACGCGGGGCAGCTCGACCCCGACCGACTGGAAAGCGGCCTTGGTCAGTCCCGAACAGTCGAACCGGCCACCCTGCTCCGGCGTCCCGTTCCCGCCCCACAGATACGGCGTCCCGAGCTTCTTCTGTGCGTAGTAGATCGCCCCGGCCGCCTGCTGCGAGGGCTGCACCCGCTGCGTGGGGGCTTCGAAGCTCTTCGCGAGGGTGGTGATGACCTTGACGTAATTCTGCGTCTCCCGGTACGGCGGCACACCGTCGTACTGGATGACGCGGTAGGCGCCCGCGTTGTACGCCGCGAGCATGTTGTGCGTGGCGTCCCCGGGGACGTTCTTGACGTACTTGGCCAGTTCGCAGTCGTACGAGGCCGCCGACGCGATCGCGTCCACCGGGTCCCACACGTCCTTGTCGCCGTCATTGTCACCGTCGACGCCATGCGTGGCCCACGTACCGGGGATGAACTGCGCGAGCCCCTGCGCCGCCGCCGGGCTCTGCGCCTTGGGGTTCCAGCCGCTCTCCTGGTACAGCTGCGCGGCCAGCAGCGCCGGGTTGATCGCGGGGCACAGCGTGCCCCACTTCTGCACGAGCGGCTGATACGCCGCCGGCACCGCGCCCTTCGCCAGCCCGACGACCCGTCCCGCGGTCCCGCCGAGGCCGGCCGCCGCGTATGTACCGATGATCAGCAGCGCGAGAAAACAGGCACCGAGACCCGCACCGATCCCCGCTCCCATCCAGATCTTGCGCACCGCACCCCTCACCCCCACGTCGACCCCCGTCAGGCTACCGACGAACCGTGTCCGTGTCCGCCCCGCCTCAAACCGGCGTTCTCCGCACACAGTTCCCTTCGGCCACGACCGCGGCCACGGCCACGCCCGCGCCGCCCGCGACCGCTCTCGGCCCGCCCCGTCGCCGGTCGACCGCCGTTCAACCACCGACCGACCGTCAATTGCCCAGCGTGACCCCGCGTGGTACACACGGTGAAAATGGCGGGCTCTACGGACGACGTGCACCTCCCTGCCCTCGCCGCCCACACGGGATCCGCCAAAGTTTGACGGCAAGTCGACATCCTCACGGGCAATCGTCAGCGAAGATAGAGGCTGGCCGTGCCATGTGGTGCGGGAGACAACAACCCATTAGGGGCGGTGAGTTCACTTATGTTCATTGCGGCCGAAAAGGGCGACATCACCACCATTATCGGCGGAATCGCCCCAGACTGGGGCCCGTTCGGGAGTCTCGGCAACGAGGCACGCGTCATGGTCGAAGTGGTGATGGCGGTCGCCATCCTCCTCTGCCTCGGCATCGCGATCTGGGGCGCGGCGAAGCAGCGCATCGGCGCCACGGCTCTCCGCGACACCTTCAGCGCCGAGCAGGGCAAGGGCCTGATCGTCGCCGGCCTGACCGGCGTCTTCATCATCGGGTCACTGGGCACCCTCTTCACCATCGTCTACGGCATGGCGGTCTAGCCGGCCGAACCGTCACCGCCTGCCAGGGCGCCCGCCGGGCCGCGCGGCAGCCGCCGCGCGCCGGCCGCCGCCTCCCGTCCCGTACACCTGTCGTACGCCCGTCCGTACGCCCCGCCCGTCCGTCCACGCGCCCACCACGCGCTCTCCCGCGCCGCGCCCCGGCTCACGTCCCATGGTCGTCGTCTGTGCGCGGCCGCCCCACCTGGCCCACATTCCCACCCGAGGCCACATGCTGATGCCCACTCCGTCCACCCACCCACAGCGGATTCCGAACCCGCCGCGTAGTTATCCACAGGCGCTGCGGGCGGGTTCGCCGTTCCGTCACAGTGGGGTGTACTCGTACCAGGACGCCCTGGCCGTCTCGCACGCGGCTACGGTCGTACCCGGGTTGCGGCAAGGCGACGGCGAAAACGGCAGCGATGCCGGTTGAGGGGGCACAGGCACCATGAGTCTCGGAGATGACGGAGCGTACGGCGGCGGGGAGTACGGCGGCCAGGGTCCCGCCGGCCAGACGCGCACCAGACTTCCCGGCAGCGAGGGCGACGTGTACGGCACGGGCCGCCGCCCCCGCGGCGGCATGTCCAGCCGCAATCTGGTGACGATCGTCGGCGTGGTCGTCCTGCTCATCGCGGCCATCGCCTTCGCCAACCGCGGCGGCACCGACTCCACTTCCGACTCCGCCAACCCCGACTCGGGCGCCCCGGCGGCCCAGCCCACCACCCCTACGGGCGAACGCCCGGTCTCCGACAAAAACGGCCCGGTACCTTCCGGGTTCCCGAAGACGGAGCAGGGTGCCCAATCCGCCGCGGCCAACTATTCGGTGGCACTCGCCGGCGACGGCATGTACGAGTCCGAGGAACGAGACGCGATCGTCGATGCCGTCTACACGCCGTCCACCGCGGCAGCACGCAAGGAAAGCCTGCGCAAGGTGTACGCCGACCCTGAGTTCCTTGGTCGGATCGGACTGAAGGCAGATGGCAGCGCGCCCGAGGGGATGACGTTCGTATCCCGGGTGAACCCCGTCGGGACGAAGATCGAGAAGTTCGATGGCAGCACCGCCAAGGTCGCCGTCTGGTACTCCTCGCTCTTCGGTCTCGCGGGCGAGGGATCCGAGAATCCGGTGGCGGAGAGCTGGTACACGACCACCATGCAGCTGCAGTGGGTCGAGGGCGACTGGAAGATCGCCGATCTGACACAGAAGAAGGGGCCGGCACCGGTCGGCCGCGACCAGGCCGCTGCAACGGCCGAGGAGATGTCCAAGGCCGTCGAAGGGTTCGGAGGGTTCACGTATGCCCGGTAAGTCTCGCCGTCGCGCCCTCACGCTCACCGGATTGGTCACCGGCATCCAGACCTCAGCGGTGTTGCTCGCCTCGCGGGCCTTTGCTGCGCCGGATCCCAAACCGAGCGACAACTGTGACCTGATCCGAGGCCCTGCCAAGGACTACTGCGAAAACGGCGACAAATCCAGTGGCACGCCTCCCACGCCAGGCGGCCTCTCCGACAACAACCCCTTGGACCCCCTCCAGTCCCTAGCCAAGGGCTGTGCCGACGCTGCCGCGTGGATCGTGACCAAGCTGTCCGACGCCGTGAAGGCGACCTCGCAGGTGGACTTCACGAATGCCGCGTTCCTGCGCCAGTACGCCGTCGTGTTCGCCGCGTCCACGGTCCTCACGCTCGTGCTCTGGCTGCTCGCCGTGGCCAAGCGCGCCGTCCGCGGCGTACGCCTCACGGAGGCGATCAGTGAGGCGGTCGGCTTCCTGTGGCTCACCGTCCTCGCCTCCGCCTTCACCCCCCTGATCCTCTACACCATCGTCTCAGCCACCGACGGCGTCACCGAGATCATCGCTAAGGGGACGGGCGCCCAGACGGACATCTTCTTCGGGTCGTTCTCCGAGGCGCTGAAGAAGGGCACCGACATCGGCGGCGGCCCGATCATGCTGATCGTCGTCGCCCTCGTCTCCGTGCTCGCCGCCGGCGTCCTCTGGCTGGAGCTGGTGATCCGCGCCGCCCTGCTGTACGTCGGCGCCCTGCTCGGCACGGTCGTCTACGCCGGCCTCGTCGACAAGAACATGTGGGGCCACGTCCGCCGCTGGGCCGGCATCATGATCGCGGTGATCATGGTGAAGCCGGTCATCGTGATCGTGCTGGGCATCGCCGGCGCCCTCTCCTCCGAGCGGGGCCCGGACTCCTTCTCCGCCATCGTCTCCGGCCTCGCCATCATCCTGCTCGCCATCTTCGCCAGCGCGATGATCTACCGCTTCGTCCCCGGCTTCGGCGACGAGATCATGGCGGCGCGTACGAGCAAGAAAGCGGCGACGGACGGCAGTCAGGCCGCCGCTCTCATCTCCTCCCCCGCCGCCCTCGTCTCCCAGGGCATCAAGACCCACAGCTCACGCAACGGCGGCGGCAACACCGGCGACAACGGCAACAGCGGCGGCCAGTCCCGCCCGGCCGACGCCGTGGCCGGCGGCGTCGCCGCGCACAGCTCCCGCAGCGGCTCCGGCGGCTCCGGCGCGGCCGCCCCGCCCGCACCCCGTACGAGCCCAGGCCCCCGCCCCGGCGCGGCCTCGGGCGGTTCCGCCCGCACCGGCAACACAGCAGGAGGTGAGGGGCGTTGAGCACCCAGTCCCCCCCGATCACGCCCCGACGCACGTATCTGATCGGCCGTGCCCGCCCCAACGCCGTCATCGGCAAGAACCGAGAGACCGGCGAGATCGCCCTGATCATCGCCGGCGCGTTCCTCGGCATGATGTGCGGCCTCCTCGTGCCCGTACTGCCGCTGCGCATCGTGACGCTCACCGGCTTCCCGATGCTGGCCCTGGCCGCGGTGTACGTCCCGTACCGCGGCCGGACGTTCTACAAGTGGTTCGAGATCAACCGCAGTTACAAGCGGATGCTGCGCAAGGGCACGACGTACCGCTCCGGCGCGCCCGAGGCCGGCATCAGCCTGGACGGCCGCGAGGTGGAGATCGGCCCGCCGCCCGGCATCGGCCGCATCAACTGGCTCTCCGCGCCCTTCGGCCCGGACGAGATCGCCGTACTGCTGCACGCCGACCGCCGCACGGTCACCGCGGCGATAGAGATCGAGGGCCCGGGCGTCGGCCTGCGCGACAGCGAGGACCAGGAGGCACTGGTCGACCGCTTCGGGACGCTGCTGAAGCACGTCGCGAACGGCGACGGCTTCGTGACCCGCCTGCAGATGCTCGCCCGCACCCTCCCCGCGGACCCGGACGCGCACGCCAAGGACGTCGCCCAGCGCGGCGACCGGAACTCCCCCGGGTGGCTGCAGGACTCCTACGACCAGCTGCAGTCGATGGTCTCCACCTCCTCCGAGCAGCACCGCGCGTACCTCGTCGCCTGTATGCACTACACCCGCGAGCTGGCCGCCGAGGCGGAGACCATGGCCCGCGCGGCGCGCGCGCACCACGGTGGGCTGCTGCGGAAGCGCCTGGACAAGGACGCGGGCCTCGCCGTCGTCATGGCCCGCGAGCTGACCGACATCTGTGCCCGCCTCGCCGAGGCCGACATCCGCGTACGCCAGCCCCTCGGCCAGGCCCGCCTCGCCTCCCTCGTGCACTCCATGTACGACCCGGACCACCCCATCGACCACATCCAGGCTATGAGCAAGCGCAACGCCTGGCCGGCCGAGCTGGACGCCATGGAGCCCACGTACCTCCAGGCCAAGACGCGCGAGTCGACGACCCGCGCGCCCTGGTGCCACGCCACCGCGTGGGTCAAGGAGTGGCCGCTGACCCCGGTCGGCGTCAACTTCCTCGCACCATTGCTCGTGCACACCCCTGATGTGATCCGTACGGTCGCGGTCTGCATGGACCTGGAGCCGACCGAGGTCGCGATCGAACGCATGCTGACCGAGAAGACGAACGACGACGCGGAGGCCAGCCGCGCGGCCAAGATGAACCGCGTCGTGGACCCGCGCGACGTCGCCCACCACGGCCGCGTCGACCAGCGCGGCGAGGACCTGGCGTCCGGCGCGGCCGGTGTGAACCTCGTCGGTTACCTCACCGTCTCGTCCCGCTCCCCCGAAGCGCTGGCCCGCGACAAGCGGACCATCCGCGCCTCGGCCGGCAAGTCCTACCTCAAGCTGGAGTGGTGCGACCGCGAGCACCACAGGGCCTTCGTCAACACGCTTCCGTTCGCGACCGGGATCCGCCGCTAAGCCGCTGGGAGGCGCGTACGTCATGGCCATGCTCGATCCGCTCGCCGCGCTCACCGAGGCGTTCACCAGCTTCCTGTTCGGGAAGGTGGAGACGACCAGGCTGCCCGTACGGACCTCCACCGGGCAGGCCCAGGCCGTCTATCTGCCCACCGCCGCGCCAGGACTCGGCGACTCCGGCGTGATCATCGGCCGCGAGGTGTACAGCGGCAAGGGGTACATCTACGACCCCTTCCAGCTGTACGGCCAGCAGCTGCCGGCCCCGCACTGGCTCGTCCTCGGCGAGTCCGGAAACGGCAAGTCCGCGCTGGAGAAGACGTACGTACTGCGCCAGCTCCGGTTCCGCGACCGCCAGGTCGTGGTGCTCGACGCACAGGGCGAGGACGGCGTCGGCGAGTGGAACCTCATCGCCGAACAGCTCGGCATAACCCCGATCCGGCTGGACCCCACGGCGGCGCTGAACGGCGGCATCCGCCTGAACCCGCTGGACCCGTCGATCACCACCACCGGCCAGCTGGCACTGCTCCGCACGATCATCGAGGTGGCCATGGGTCACGGCCTCGACGAGCGTGCCGGCTTCGCCCTCAAGGTCGCGCACGCGTACGTCAACGAGACCATCACCGACCGCCAGCCGGTGCTCACCGACATCGTCGAGCAGCTCCGCCACCCGAAGCCGGAGTCGGCCGAGGCGATGAACGTGGACCTGGACGACGTACGGGCCTGGGGCCTGGACGTGGCCCTCGTACTGGACCGCCTCGTCGACGGTGACCTCCGCGGCATGTTCGACGGCCCGACGACCGCGGGCATCGACCTCGACGCGCCGCTGATCGTCTTCGACCTCTCGCACATCGACCGCAACTCGATCGCGATGCCGATCCTGATGGCGATCGTGGGCGTCTGGCTGGAGCACACCTGGATCCGCCCCGACCGGAAGAAACGGATCTTCCTGGTCGAGGAGGCATGGCACATCATCAACTCCCCGTTCGTCGCCCAGCTCTTCCAGCGCCTGCTGAAGTTCGGCCGACGCCTGGGCCTCTCCTTCGTCGCCGTCGTCCACCACCTCAGCGACGTCGTGGACGGCGCTGCGGCCCGGGAAGCGGCGGCCATCCTCAAGATGGCGTCGACCCGGACGATCTACGCCCAGAAGGCGGACGAGGCACGGGCCACGGGGCGGGTACTGGGCCTGCCACGGTGGGCGGTGGAGATCATCCCCACGCTGACGCCCGGTATCGCGGTCTGGGACGTCAACGGCAACGTCCAGGTCGTCAAGCACCTGATCACCGAGGCCGAACGCCCGCTCGTCTACACCGACCGCGCCATGACCGAGTCCTCCGTGGCCGATGCGTCGGGCCAGCCCACCGAGGAGGCGCGGGCGTTGGAGCGCGCGGCGGACGCCGAGGCCGAAGCACGCGCGGAGGCGATGGCCCTGGCCCGCCAGCTCAGCAACGAATCGAGCGAGACGGTGGCGTAGAACGCGGGCCCGCGGGCGGCATGAAGAACGAGCGCACGGTAGTCGTGGCGTAAGCACGTAGTCGGTGGCGTAAGAGAGACGGACCGACGGGCGGTACGAAGGACGGGTCGGTGGCGTGAGCGACGGGTACGACCGATACGACCGGCAGGGGCAGGCGTACGGAGCGAACGGCGCCGGCGGCGGGGCCGGGCCCCGCCGCCGGGAGCGCGGCATCCCCGACTCGCTGCTCGTCGGCGTGCTGGCCTTTCTCCTGGGCCTGACGGTCCTGGTATGGCTCGCCACGGGCCTCTCCGGCCTCTTCGCCCACGGCAGCTGGCCCGAGCAGCTGACCTTCACCCACACGCCCCTGGCCATGCGCGAACTGGCCACCCAGCCGCACGACTTGCCCGCGGCCTGGCCCGCCACGCCCGCCGGCCAGCTCTCGGGCTACGGGCTGTTCTGGGGCGTCTTCATCAGCGAACTGATGGTCCTGGTCGTCCTCACGATCTTCGCCCTCGGCACGATCACCCGCCTCCGCGCGGTCCGCGCGGAACGCCGAGCGAAGCGACGCGCGGAGGGGGCAGCCCCACCCGTAACTCCGGCGGCACCGGCCGCAGTCCCGACCGCTCCGGCCGCGGATGCGTCCCCGGCGTCGACGGCAGCCGGTACCCCGGCCGCCGTCCCAGCCGGCGACCCGGCCGCAGCCGTGGAGGGCCGCACGACGGGTGTGGAGGCAACGCCCGTACCTGCGGCCGTGCCTGCCCCCCTACCTGCTTCCGTACCGGCCCAACAGCCGCCCACGGACGCCGACACCGGCATCCCCGCCGGCGCCTCGGCCAACATCCTCACCAGCATTCCCATCGGTGCCCCCAACAGCATCCCCGCCACTGCCGTTACGGACGACGTCCCCGCGCTCCCCCGCGTCCACTATCACCACCGCTCCGAGCGCCCCGCCGCCCGCGCCGCCGCGCTCGCCGCGATCACCGCCGCCGAGGGACCGCTCCTCGTGGCGACGACCGACCCGACGCTCTGGGCCGAGAGCAAGGACGCCCGCGCGAAGCTCGGGCCGCTGCACGCGTACGACCCGCTGCACCTCCTCGACACCCCCGCCCGCCTGCGCTGGTCTCCCACCGCGGGCTGCGAGGACATCGCCGTCGCCGGTACCCGCACGGCCGCCCTTCTCGCCCCCGTCCGCCCGATGAGCACGCTCGATTCAGCCCTGGCGGACGCCGCTGAGACGTTGTTGCGCTGCTGGCTGCACGCGGCCGCCGTGGACGGCAGGCCGTTCCGGCAGATCCACCGCTGGGCCCAGGGCAGCGGCGCCGCCCATGAGCCCGTACGCATCCTCCGTACGAACTCCAAGGCCGCAGCCGGCCGAGCCGGCGAGCTGGAGTCCGTACTGACCGCCCACCCCGAACGCCGCGACATGGCCCAGCAATTGGTCGCCCGCGCGCTCGCCGCCCTCTCCTCCGTACATATCCGGGACGCCTGCAATCCGGGGCGGGCCGATGCGCTCGCGCTTGATTCCTTCGCGGCTGAGGGGGGAACGCTCTACGTAGTGGGCGAGTCGATCGAGGACCCGCGTACGGCACCGGGTGCGATGCCCCTGCTCACCGCACTCGTCTCGAGCGTGGTCGAGCGCGGCCGCCGCATGGCCGAACGGTCATCTGACGGTCGCCTCGACCCACCACTCACCCTCGTCCTGGACGACATCGCGGCGCTGGCCCCCTTTCCGGCCCTTCCCGAGCTCCTCGCCTCGGGCAGCACGCAGGGCCTGCTGACGCTCGCCACGCTCCGCTCCCCCGAGCAGGCCCGCGCCCGCTGGCCCCACGCCTCCCTGCCGGACTGAGGACGCGGGCTATGGACTCCAGGAGTACGGTCGCCATCCTGGCCAGCGCTCGTCGGGGTACTCCGACGCCTGAGCGTGGGTCGTGTCTGGAGCCATGACCCCTGAACGCAGAAAAGCCCCGCACCAGAGGTGCGGGGCTTTCCCACAATGATTGTTCGGCGGCGTCCTACTCTCCCACAGGGTCCCCCCTGCAGTACCATCGGCGCTGAAAGGCTTAGCTTCCGGGTTCGAAATGTAACCGGGCGTTTCCCTAACGCTATGACCACCGAAACACTATGAAGTTGAACTCCAGCCGACATGGCGAGTTCGTTACTTCAGAACAAACACAGTGGACGCGAGCAACTGAGGACAAGCCCTCGGCCTATTAGTACCAGTCAACTCCACCCGTTACCGGGCTTCCATATCTGGCCTATCAACCCAGTCGTCTACTGGGAGCCTTACCCTCTCAAGGAGGTGGGAGTACTCATCTTGAAGCAGGCTTCCCGCTTAGATGCTTTCAGCGGTTATCCCTCCCGAACGTAGCCAACCAGCCATGCCCTTGGCAGGACAACTGGCACACCAGAGGTTCGTCCGTCCCGGTCCTCTCGTACTAGGGACAGCCCTTCTCAATACTCCTACGCGCACAGCGGATAGGGACCGAACTGTCTCACGACGTTCTAAACCCAGCTCGCGTACCGCTTTAATGGGCGAACAGCCCAACCCTTGGGACCGACTCCAGCCCCAGGATGCGACGAGCCGACATCGAGGTGCCAAACCATCCCGTCGATATGGACTCTTGGGGAAGATCAGCCTGTTATCCCCGGGGTACCTTTTATCCGTTGAGCGACGGCGCTTCCACAAGCCACCGCCGGATCACTAGTCCCGACTTTCGTCCCTGCTCGACCCGTCAGTCTCACAGTCAAGCTCCCTTGTGCACTTACACTCAACACCTGATTGCCAACCAGGCTGAGGGAACCTTTGGGCGCCTCCGTTACCCTTTGGGAGGCAACCGCCCCAGTTAAACTACCCACCAGACACTGTCCCTGATCCGGATCACGGACCCAGGTTAGACATCCAGCACGACCAGAGTGGTATTTCAACAATGACTCCCCGACCACTGGCGTGATCGGTTCACAGTCTCCCACCTATCCTACACAAGCCGAACCGAACACCAATATCAAGCTATAGTAAAGGTCCCGGGGTCTTTCCGTCCTGCTGCGCGAAACGAGCATCTTTACTCGTAGTGCAATTTCACCGGGCCTATGGTTGAGACAGTCGAGAAGTCGTTACGCCATTCGTGCAGGTCGGAACTTACCCGACAAGGAATTTCGCTACCTTAGGATGGTTATAGTTACCACCGCCGTTTACTGGCGCTTAAGTTCTCAGCTTCGCCAACCCGAAGGTCAGCTAACCGGTCCCCTTAACGTTCCAGCACCGGGCAGGCGTCAGTCCGTATACATCGCCTTACGGCTTCGCACGGACCTGTGTTTTTAGTAAACAGTCGCTTCTCGCTGGTCTCTGCGGCCACCACCAGCTCAGGGAGCAAATCCCATCACCAGCAATGGCCCCCCTTCTCCCGAAGTTACGGGGGCATTTTGCCGAGTTCCTTAACCATAGTTCACCCGAACGCCTCGGTATTCTCTACCTGACCACCTGAGTCGGTTTAGGGTACGGGCCGCCATGAAACTCGCTAGAGGCTTTTCTCGACAGCATAGGATCATCCACTTCACCACAATCGGCTCGGCATCAGGTCTCACCCTTAACGTGTGACGGATTTGCCTACCACACGGGCTACACCCTTACCCCGGGACAACCACCGCCCGGGCTGGACTACCTTCCTGCGTCACCCCATCGCTTACCTACTACAGACTCGGGTCACCGGCTCCACCACGTCCCTTTGTCCGAAGACTCCAGGCCGGCTTCACGGGCTTAGCATCCTCTGATTCGATATTGGGCGTTTCAAAGCGGGTACCGGAATATCAACCGGTTGTCCATCGACTACGCCTGTCGGCCTCGCCTTAGGTCCCGACTTACCCTGGGCAGATCAGCTTGACCCAGGAACCCTTAGTCAATCGGCGCACACGTTTCTCACGTGTGTATCGCTACTCATGCCTGCATTCTCACTCGTGAACCGTCCACAACTCGTTTCCACGGCTGCTTCACCCGGCACACGACGCTCCCCTACCCATCACAGCCTCCGTTGGGAGTATTGCTGCAATGACACGACTTCGGCGGTGTGCTTGAGCCCCGCTACATTGTCGGCGCGGAATCACTTGACCAGTGAGCTATTACGCACTCTTTCAAGGGTGGCTGCTTCTAAGCCAACCTCCTGGTTGTCTCTGCGACTCCACATCCTTTCCCACTTAGCACACGCTTAGGGGCCTTAGTCGATGCTCTGGGCTGTTTCCCTCTCGACCATGGAGCTTATCCCCCACAGTCTCACTGCCGCGCTCTCACTTACCGGCATTCGGAGTTTGGCTAAGGTCAGTAACCCGGTAGGGCCCATCGCCTATCCAGTGCTCTACCTCCGGCAAGAAACACACGACGCTGCACCTAAATGCATTTCGGGGAGAACCAGCTATCACGGAGTTTGATTGGCCTTTCACCCCTAACCACAGGTCATCCCCCAGGTTTTCAACCCTGGTGGGTTCGGTCCTCCACGAAGTCTTACCTCCGCTTCAACCTGCCCATGGCTAGATCACTCCGCTTCGGGTCTTGAGCATGCTACTAAAACGCCCTCTTCGGACTCGCTTTCGCTACGGCTTCCCCACACGGGTTAACCTCGCAACATACCGCAAACTCGCAGGCTCATTCTTCAAAAGGCACGCAGTCACGACGCAAGGACAAGTCCTTGCGCGACGCTCCCACGGCTTGTAGGCACACGGTTTCAGGTACTATTTCACTCCGCTCCCGCGGTACTTTTCACCATTCCCTCACGGTACTATCCGCTATCGGTCACCAGGGAATATTTAGGCTTAACGGGTGGTCCCGCCAGATTCACACGGGATTTCTCGGGCCCCGTGCTACTTGGGTGTCTCTTAAACGAGCCGCTGACGTTTCGTCTACGGGGGTCTTACCCTCTACGCCGGACCTTTCGCATGTCCTTCGACTACATCAACGGTTTCTGACTCGTCCCACAGCCGGCAGACTGTGAAAAAGAGATCCCACAACCCCGCACTGGCAACCCCTGCCGGGTATCACACCAATACGGTTTGGCCTCATCCGGTTTCGCTCGCCACTACTCCCGGAATCACGGTTGTTTTCTCTTCCTGCGGGTACTGAGATGTTTCACTTCCCCGCGTTCCCTCCACACTGCCTATGTGTTCAGCAGCGGGTGACAGCCCATGACGACTGCCGGGTTTCCCCATTCGGAAACCCCCGGATCAAAGCCTGGTTGACGACTCCCCGGGGACTATCGTGGCCTCCCACGTCCTTCATCGGTTCCTGGTGCCAAGGCATCCACCGTGCGCCCTTAAAAACTTGGCCACAGATGCTCGCGTCCACTGTGCAGTTCTCAAGCAACGACCAGCCACCCGTCACACACCACTTCCGTGGCGCTACACCGGGGCCGGCGTTTGAAGGACAGCCATACGGCCGTGCCCTCAGACACCCAACAGCGTGCCCGACACATCCAGCTGTCCATCACGTTCCACGCCGAAGCAGTACTAGTGAAGTCCAACCGAGTGTGCCGAGTAGTCAACGTTCCACCCATGAGCTGACCACCGTCGATCATTCGCCGACGTAGTGGCTCTGGATCTCTTGCGAGATCTAGATGCTCCTTAGAAAGGAGGTGATCCAGCCGCACCTTCCGGTACGGCTACCTTGTTACGACTTCGTCCCAATCGCCAGTCCCACCTTCGACGATTCCCTCCCACAAGGGGTTGGGCCACCGGCTTCGGGTGTTACCGACTTTCGTGACGTGACGGGCGGTGTGTACAAGGCCCGGGAACGTATTCACCGCAGCAATGCTGATCTGCGATTACTAGCAACTCCAACTTCATGGGGTCGAGTTGCAGACCCCAATCCGAACTGAGATCGGCTTTTTGAGATTCGCTCCACCTTGCGGTATCGCAGCTCATTGTACCGACCATTGTAGCACGTGTGCAGCCCAAGACATAAGGGGCATGATGACTTGACGTCGTCCCCACCTTCCTCCGAGTTGACCCCGGCAGTCTCCTGTGAGTCCCCATCACCCCGAAGGGCATGCTGGCAACACAGAACAAGGGTTGCGCTCGTTGCGGGACTTAACCCAACATCTCACGACACGAGCTGACGACAGCCATGCACCACCTGTACACCGACCACAAGGGGGGCACTGTCTCCAGTGCTTTCCGGTGTATGTCAAGCCTTGGTAAGGTTCTTCGCGTTGCGTCGAATTAAGCCACATGCTCCGCTGCTTGTGCGGGCCCCCGTCAATTCCTTTGAGTTTTAGCCTTGCGGCCGTACTCCCCAGGCGGGGAACTTAATGCGTTAGCTGCGGCACGGACGACGTGGAATGTCGCCCACACCTAGTTCCCAACGTTTACGGCGTGGACTACCAGGGTATCTAATCCTGTTCGCTCCCCACGCTTTCGCTCCTCAGCGTCAGTATCGGCCCAGAGATCCGCCTTCGCCACCGGTGTTCCTCCTGATATCTGCGCATTTCACCGCTACACCAGGAATTCCGATCTCCCCTACCGAACTCTAGCCTGCCCGTATCGAATGCAGACCCGGGGTTAAGCCCCGGGCTTTCACATCCGACGCGACAAGCCGCCTACGAGCTCTTTACGCCCAATAATTCCGGACAACGCTTGCGCCCTACGTATTACCGCGGCTGCTGGCACGTAGTTAGCCGGCGCTTCTTCTGCAGGTACCGTCACTTGCGCTTCTTCCCTGCTGAAAGAGGTTTACAACCCGAAGGCCGTCATCCCTCACGCGGCGTCGCTGCATCAGGCTTTCGCCCATTGTGCAATATTCCCCACTGCTGCCTCCCGTAGGAGTCTGGGCCGTGTCTCAGTCCCAGTGTGGCCGGTCGCCCTCTCAGGCCGGCTACCCGTCGTCGCCTTGGTAGGCCATTACCCCACCAACAAGCTGATAGGCCGCGGGCTCATCCTGCACCGCCGGAGCTTTCCACACACAGACCATGCGGTCGTGTGTCGTATCCGGTATTAGACCCCGTTTCCAGGGCTTGTCCCAGAGTGCAGGGCAGATTGCCCACGTGTTACTCACCCGTTCGCCACTAATCCCCTCCCGAAGGAGGTTCATCGTTCGACTTGCATGTGTTAAGCACGCCGCCAGCGTTCGTCCTGAGCCAGGATCAAACTCTCCGTGAATGTTTACCGGTAATCCGGTGCACACATCACGAGAGCGGAACGTCCGGACGGAATAGGTCCAGACGTTCACAGCGTCCTCGCTGTGTTTTTTCAAAGGAACCTCGTCCCAGCTGATGCTGGAGACGGGGTATCAACATATCTGGCGTTGACTTTTGGCACGCTGTTGAGTTCTCAAGGAACGGACGCTTCCTTTGTACTCACCCTCGCGGGCTTTCCTCCGGGCGCTTCCCTTCGGTCTTGCGTTTCCGACTCTATCAGATCCTTGCGGGCCCGATTTTCGCCGGTGCGTTTCCGCCTTTCGGCTTCTTCGCGGTTCCAACCTTACCAGATCCGATTTCGTTCCCGCTTCCAAGAAGCTGTGGTCCGAATTTCTTTCCGGTGGCCTTTGGAGTGACCTTGCCTTTCGGCTGATCCGACTTTATCAGATTTCTCTGAGCCGGATTTCCACCCCCCTTTCGGGGGACGGCGCCCAGGGTCTCGGGACGCGTAGGCGTTCCCGGTTCCCCTCAGGCGGAGCCGTAAACGTACTGGAGCGGGGCTCCTGGATGCAAATCCGGGCGCCCCGCTCCACGAGTGCATCCGACGGACCGTCAGGCAGCGCGTCGGACCGGCCGTCGGACCGGCCGTCAGACCTCCACGACGACCGGCAGGATCATCGGCCGGCGGCGGTAGTTGTCCGACACCCACTTGCCCACACAGCGGCGCACGAGCTGCTGCACCTGGTGCGGCTCCATGACGCCGTCCTGAGCCGACTTGGCCAGCGCTTCGTCGATCTTCGGCAGGACGCCGTTGAAGTCGGCGTCGTCGATGCCGGAGCCGCGGGCCTGGATGTGCGGCCCGCCGGTGATCTTGCCCGTGGTGCTGTCGACCACGACGAAGACGGAAATGATGCCTTCGTCGCCGAGGATGCGGCGGTCCTTCAGGGCGCTCTCCGTGACATCGCCGACCGAGAGGCCGTCGACGTACACGTATCCCGCCTGAACCTTGCCGGTGATCCGCGCCGTGCCGTCGACCAGGTCGACGACCACGCCGTCCTCGGCGATGACGATGTGGTCCTTGGGGACACCCGTGAGCGCGCCCAGTTCGGCGTTGGCCCGCAGGTGGCGCCATTCGCCGTGCACCGGCATCAGGTTCTTCGGCTTGCAGATGTTGTAGAAGTACAGCAGCTCGCCGGCCGAGGCGTGGCCCGAGACGTGCACCTTGGCATTGCCCTTGTGGACAACGTTGGCGCCCCATCGGGTGAGCCCGTTGATCACGCGGTAGACCGCGTTCTCGTTGCCCGGGATGAGGGAGGACGCCAGGATCACCGTGTCGCCCGGCACGATGCGGATCTGGTGATCGCGGTTGGCCATCCGGGAGAGGGCCGCCATCGGCTCGCCCTGCGAGCCCGTGCAGACCAGCACGATCTCGTCGTCCGGCAGGTCGTCGAGGGTCTTGACGTCGACGACGAGGCCGGCGGGGACGTTCAGGTAACCCAGATCACGGGCGATGCCCATGTTCCGGACCATCGAACGGCCCACGAAAGCGACGCGGCGCCCGTACTCGTGCGCCGCGTCGCAGATCTGCTGGATGCGGTGCACATGGCTCGCGAAGCTCGCCACGATGATGCGCTTCTGGGCGGTCGCGAAGACCTGGCGCAGCACGTTGGAGATGTCGCGCTCGGGCGGGACGAACCCCGGTACCTCGGCGTTCGTGGAGTCCGAGAGGAGGAGGTCGATGCCCTCCTCGCCGAGCCGGGCGAACGCGGGGAGGTCGGTGAGCCGACGGTCCAGCGGGAGCTGGTCCATCTTGAAGTCACCGGTGTGGACGACCATGCCCGCGGGGGTGCGGATGGCGACCGCGAGGGCGTCCGGGATGGAGTGGTTGACGGCGACGAACTCACAGTCGAAGGGACCGAGGCGCTCGCGGTCGCCCTCGACGACCTCCAGCGTGTACGGCCGGATGCGGTGCTCCTGGAGCTTGGCCTCGATCAGGGCGAGGGTCAGCTTGGAGCCGATCAGGGGGATGTCCGGCTTCTCGCGGAGCAGGTAGGGGACCGCGCCGATGTGGTCCTCGTGGCCGTGCGTGAGCACGATGCCCTCGATGTCGTCGAGGCGGTCCCTGATCGATGAGAAGTCCGGCAGGATCAGGTCGATTCCGGGCTGCTCCTCCTCGGGGAAGAGCACTCCGCAGTCGACGATCAGCAGCCGGCCGTCGAATTCGAAGACGGTCATGTTGCGGCCGATCTCGCCCAGGCCGCCCAGGGGCGTGACGCGCAGGCCGCCCTCGGGGAGCTGCGGCGGCGCGCCGAGTTCGGGATGCGGATGACTCAAAAGACTCTCCTCACCACACGCGCCACGGGCCCTTGAGGCACGTGGCGCGCATGACATTCGTGCACTTGCTGTTGTGGCTGTGGTTTTTTGTCTTCAGCTGTGACGACCGTCCGGTCGCGCGAGCCGTATTCAGTTGTGAAGTCCGGTGTTAAAGGTGTACCCCGCCGGCGGCGAGATCGACCTTGAGCTGGTCCGTCTCCTCGGGCAGAAGCTCGACCAGGGGGAGCCGCAGCGGCCCGCCGGGCAGGCCCTGGAGGCTGAGCGCCGCCTTGGTCGTGATGACGCCCTGAGTGCGGAACATGCCGGTGAAGACCGGCAGCAGCTTCTGGTGGATCTCCTTCGCCTTCGTGACGTCGCCGGTCACGTGGGCTTCCAGGAGGGCGCGCAGCTCGGGGGTCACGACGTGGCCGACCACGGAGACGAAGCCGACGGCGCCGACGGAGAGCAGCGGGAGGTTCAGCATGTCGTCGCCGCTGTACCAGGCGAGGCCGGAGCGGGCGATGGCCCAGCTGGCGCGGCCGAGGTCGCCCTTGGCGTCCTTGTTGGCGACGATGCGCGGGTGCTCGGCCAGCCGGACCATGGTCTCGGTGTTGATCGGCACACCGCTGCGGCCGGGGATGTCGTAGAGCATGACCGGCAGGTCGGTGGCGTCGGCAATCGCGGAGAAGTGCCGGAAGAGACCTTCCTGCGGCGGCTTGCTGTAGTACGGCGTGACGGCGAGGAGGCCGTGTGCGCCGGCGGCCTGGGCGGCGCGGGCCAGCTCCAGGCTGTGGTGGGTGTCGTTCGTGCCGGCTCCGGCGACGACAAAGGCGCGGTCCCCCACTGCTTCGACCACGGCCCGTACCAGCTGGGCTTTCTCCGCATCGCTGGTGGTCGGGGACTCTCCGGTGGTGCCGTTGACGACGAGGCCGTCATTGCCGGCGTCCACCAGGTGGGCGGCGAGCCGCTGCGCGCCGTCGAGGTCGAGAGCGCCATCCGCCGTGAAAGGCGTGACCATGGCGGTCAGTACCCGCCCGAAGGGGGTCTGCGGTGTGGAAGTCGGAGCCATGGGTCCCACGCTACTCGTAGCTCACCGCTGGTTGCTCCCCTGGGGAGGCCGGGATGTGGACCCGGCACTGCCTGCTCGGGGGTTCAGGCAGTGCCGGATCCGTGTGTTCAGCGTAGAGGAATTTCTCAAAACGCCGCAATACGGACACCTTCCGGCGTGACCCTCCGTCGGGCCGCGGAGATCTCCCTCGCGCGCCTTACGGAGCGACCCGTCCGTTCGCGTTGAAGGCGGCGTACGTGAGCGGCATGAGCTTGGCCCAGTGGGCCTCCATCTGCTCGCCGACCATCTCGATCTCGCGCTGCGGGAAGGACGGCACCTTCGCCTGCTCGTGCTGCGTACGCAGGCCCAGGAAGTGCATCAGGGAGCGGGCGTTGCAGGTGGCGTACATGGAGGAGAAGAGACCCACCGGCAGGACCGAACGGGCGACCTCGCGGGCGACACCGGCCGCCAGCATCTCCTGATACGCCGCGTACGCCTGGCGGTAGGAGTCCTCCATCGTGCGAGTGACGAGCTCGTGCTGCGCCTCGGTGCCCTGGACGAACTCGTACTTGCCCGGGCGGCCCTGCTGGACGAGCTTGCGGTCGGTCGCGGGGACGTAGAAGACCGGGTCGAGCTGCTTGTACCGGCCGGACTCCTCGTTGTACGACCAGCCCACGCGGTGCCGCATGAACTCGCGGAACACGAAGATCGGGGCACTGATGAAGAAGGTCATGCTGTTGTGCTCGAACGGGCTGCCGTGCCGGTCGCGCATCAGGTAATTGATCAGGCCCTTGGAGCGCTCGGGGTCCTTCTGCAGCTCCTCAAGAGACTGCTCACCTGCGGTGGAGACCCGCGCGGCCCACAGGACGTCGCCGTCGCCGGCGGCGTGCTTGACCAGCTCGACCGTCACCTCGCTGCGGAATGCGGGGGCTGCGCTCTCGGCGCTCTCGGCGGGGGTGTGGGACACCGGCGGTCCTTTCGTTCGTACATCGTGCTGCGCTGTGCGCCCGTCCGTCGGCTGCGGCGCTCGTGTGCTGCTCATCGCCCGGGCGCGCCAAGCCTACGGCCCGCCACTGACAAGCCCGGAAATGCGCTGTCATGCGGCGCGATGCGACAAAAGGGACCCCCGGTGCACACTGCACCCGCAGCAGTTGATATTTTTCACAGAAGTCACGGAAAACGGGCACCTCTCGGATGCCTGTGACGTTGAACCATGTGACACTGCCCACTTCGAGGTTCCTAGGAGAGCCCGCTCATGTTCCGCCGGCGAGAGCCCGTCCCGTTCGCCTTTGTCGCCGAGGCAGACCGGTTCCGCAGCAATGTCACGCCCCCGCCGCGCCAGCGGGCGAGCCGTTCGCAGATCTTCGGCCGCACGCTGCTGGGTCTCACCGTAGTCGCCGGTCTCACCGGCTCCCTGCTGTTCGGCGTGCCCGCCCTGCAGCAGGACACGGTCGGCGGGCCGGATACGACCCACCAGTCCGAGGTCGCGCACGGCCGCTGAGCCGGCTGTGCGTTGCGCCGTTCGGGCGGGCAGCCCGGCGGACCGGCACAGGATTGGTTCCGGCTGTCCTGCTGCCGCTAGCCTCACCGGTCACAGCTTTCGACCGTGTGCCCGTGCGTGACACGGGCCGTGAGTGAGGATCTGCCGTGCCCCTGCCCTTCCTGACGGCCGACCGCGACCTCGACGGGGACGCCGGAGACCCGGCGCCCCTTCCGTACGACGAGCGTGACCACTGGCGCCGTCCCTACCGCCCAGGACCGTGGCGGGTGGGGGCGGCGGCGGTGTTTCTGCTGCTCGCCTCCTTCGTCCTGCTCTCCGCCCTGGTCATCGGGCTGGCCGGGGCGCCGATCGGTGCGGCGGTGTGCGTGGCGGTGGCCGTCCTGATCATCGCGTGCGCGCTGCGGCTGCTGCGGATCGGCGTCTGGGTGAGCGCGGCGGGGCTGCGCCAGATCCACCTGGTACGGACGACGACGCTCCCGTGGAGCGCCGTCACCTCGGTCCGTACGGTGCAGCAGCCCGTCCGCTGGCTGGGCCTGCCGCGGACGGTCCAGGGCCAGGCGCTGCTGATCGGCGGCCCGGGCGACGGCGAGCCGCGCACCCTCTTCACCGATCACAACGGCGATTTTCTGTCCCGCGGAGGCGCGTTCAACCGCGCGGCGGACACGGTGGCCGCTTGGGCGGCCGACTACAGCGGCTGAGGACCGGCCGAGGGCCCCGTGCCCCCGCGTCAGGCGGCCCGTACCGGCTTCCCGTCGTGCAGTGCGATGGCCCGCTGCATCGCCTTCCTCGCGCGCGGGGTGTCCCGCGCGTCGTGATACGCGATCGCCAGCCGGAACCACGCCCGCCAGTCCTCCGGCGCCGCCTCGGCCTCGGCCCGCCGCCGTTCGAAGACCTCGTCGGCGGCGTCCCGGTCGACGCGGCCGCTCGGCGTCCGCCGCAGCTCGTCGACGGGCAGCCCGCCCTCGGCCTCCAGCTCCTTCGCCAGCAGCCCGGCCTTCCGGGCGAACTGGGTCGTGTGCCAGAGGAACCACACCCCGATCACCGGCAGCACCAGGACGGCGATCCCGAAGACGACCGTGACCGGGGTGCCCTGCTGGATGAGCAGGACACCGCGCTCGCCGACCAGGAAGAAGTAGACGACCAGGACCGCCGCGAGGACGAAGTAAGTGATCTTTGCGCGCACTGTACGTACTGCCCTACTGCCGGCTGACCGTCAGGCCAGATCGAGGAAGTTCTCCAGGCCCATGGTCAGGCCCGGAGTGTTCACCACGCGCCGCGCGCCGAGCAGGATGCCCGGCATGAAGCTGGAGTGGTGCAGGGAGTCGTGCCGGATGGTGAGGGTCTCGCCCTCGCCGCCGAGCAGTACCTCCTGGTGGGCGAGCAGCCCGCGCAGCCGTACGGAGTGCACGGGCACGCCCGCCACGTCCGCGCCACGGGCGCCGTCCAGCGCGGTCGCCGTGGCGTCCGGCTGCGGCGCGCAGCCGGCCTTCTCCCGCGCGTCGGCGATCAGCTGGGCCGTACGCGCTGCCGTACCCGAGGGCGCGTCGGCCTTGTTCGGGTGGTGCAGCTCGACGACCTCGACGGACTCGAAGAACCGGGCCGCCTGCTGGGCGAACTGCATGGTCAGCACGGCACCGATCGAGAAGTTCGGCGCGATGAGCACGCCGACCTGCGGCGCGGCGTTCAGCCAGGTCCGCAGCTGCGCGAGGCGCTCGTCGGTCCAGCCGGTGGTGCCGACCACCCCGTGGATGCCGTGCTGTACGCAGAAGTCGAGGTTGCCCATGACGGCGCCGGGGTGGGTCAGCTCGACCGCGACCTGGGCGCCGGCCTCGACCAGCGTGTCCAGCTTGTCGCCGCGGCCCAGCGCCGCCACCAGCTCCATGTCCTCGGCGGCCTCGACCGCCTTGACGGCCTCGGAGCCGATCCGGCCCTTGGCGCCGATCACAGCCACGCGCAGCTTGCTCATCGTCCTTGTTCCTTCACGGTTGTGGCGCGGTCCGGGGACCGCCGGATGCGATCAGGCGACCGCTTCGTGCAGCCGGGCGGTCTGCCGGTCCTTCATCGGTCCGATGACGGACAGCGAAGGACGCTGTCCCAGTACATCGCGCGCGACCTCGCGGACGTCGTCCGGGGTCACGGCCGCCATCCGGGCGAGCATGTCGTCCACCGACATCTGGTCGCCCCAGCACAGCTCGCTCTTGCCGATGCGGTTCATCAGCGCGCCGGTGTCCTCCAGGCCGAGGACCGTGGAGCCGCGCAGCTGCCCGATGGCCCGCTCGACCTCGTCGTCCGCCAGGCCGTGCTCGGCGACGTCCGTCAGCTGGTCCCGGCAGATCTTCAGCACGTCGTGCACCTGGCTGGGCCGGCAGCCCGCGTACACCCCGAAGAGGCCGCAGTCCGCGTAGCCCGAGGTGTACGAGTACACGCTGTAGGCCAGTCCGCGCTTCTCCCGTACCTCCTGGAAGAGGCGGGAGCTCATGCCGCCGCCGAGCGCGGTGTTCAGTACGCCCATGGCCCAGCGGCGGTCGTCGGTGCGCGGCATCCCGGGCATGCCGAGGATGACGTGCGCCTGCTCGGTCCGGCGGCCCAGCACCTCGACGCGGCCCGCCGTGCGGATCGCCTTCGTACCTCCGCGCGGGTCCATCGGCACCGCGTCCGTACGGTCCAGCGCTCCTGCCTGCTCGAAGGCGCGGCGGACCTGGCGGACGACCTTGGCGTGGTCGACGTTGCCGGCCGCGGTGACGACCAGGCGGGTCGGGTCGTAGTGCTTCTTGTAGAAGCGGCGTATCCGGCTCGAATTCAGGGCGTTGACGGTGTCGACGGTGCCCAGGACCGGACGGCCCAGCGGGCTGTCCCCGAGCATCGTGTGCGCGAAGAGATCGTGCACGCAGTCACCCGGATCGTCGTCCGTCATCGCGATCTCTTCGAGAATCGCGCCGCGCTCCACGTCCACGTCGTCCTCGCGGATCAGCGAGCCGGTGAGCATGTCGCAGACGACATCGATGGCCAGCGGCAGGTCGGCGTCGAGCACCCGTGCGTAGTAGCAGGTGTACTCCTTCGCGGTGAAGGCGTTCATCTCGCCGCCGACCGCGTCGATCGCGGCGGAGATGTCCAGCGCGCTGCGCCGCTCCGTGCCCTTGAAGAGCAGGTGTTCCAGGTAGTGGGTGGCGCCGTTGAGGGCCGGTGTCTCGTCGCGGGAGCCGACGTTCGCCCAGATCCCGAAGGTCACCGACCGTACGGTCGGCAGGGTCTCGGTGACGACGCGCAGGCCGCCGGGGAGGACGGTCCGGCGGACGGTGCCCGCGCCGCCCTCGCCCTTGAGAAGCGTTTGGGTACGGGCGACGGCCCGCCCCTCCGAAGAGGTGCGGGCCGTCGTCCGGGAAGTACGGGACGTCACTTGGCGGCGTCGTCCTTCTTCTCCTCGTCGCCTTCCTCGCCCTCGATCACGGGGATCAGGGAGAGCTTGCCGCGCTGGTCGATCTCGGCGATCTCGACCTGCACCTTGGCGCCGACCGCGAGCACGTCCTCGACGTTCTCCACGCGCTTGCCACCGGCGAGCTTGCGGATCTGCGAGATGTGCAGCAGCCCGTCCTTGCCCGGGAGCAGGGACACGAACGCACCGAAGGTGGTGGTCTTCACGACCGTACCCAGGTAACGCTCGCCGACCTCCGGCATGGTCGGGTTGGCGATGCCGTTGATCGTCGTACGGGCGGCCTCGGCGGCCGGGCCGTCGGCGGCACCGATGTAGATGGTGCCGTCGTCCTCGATCGTGATGTCGGCGCCGGTGTCCTCCTGGATCTGGTTGATCATCTTGCCCTTGGGGCCGATGACCTCACCGATCTTGTCCACCGGGATCTTGACGGTGATGATCCGCGGCGCGTTCGGGGACATCTCGTCCGGAACGTCGATCGCCTCGTTCATCACGTCCAGGATGTGCAGACGCGCGTCGCGGGCCTGCTTCAGGGCCGCGGCCAGCACGGACGCCGGGATGCCGTCCAGCTTGGTGTCCAGCTGCAGGGCGGTGACGAACTGCTTCGTACCGGCGACCTTGAAGTCCATGTCACCGAACGCGTCCTCCGCACCGAGGATGTCGGTGAGGGTGACGTAGTGCGTCTCGCCGTCGATCTCCTGCGAGATCAGACCCATGGCGATACCGGCGACGGGGGCCTTCAGCGGCACACCGGCGTTCAGCAGCGACATGGTCGAGGCGCAGACGGAGCCCATGGAGGTCGAACCGTTGGAGCCGAGGGCCTCGGACACCTGACGGATCGCGTAGGGGAACTCCTCGCGGGTCGGCAGCACGGGCACGAGCGCACGCTCGGCCAACGCGCCGTGGCCGATCTCGCGGCGCTTCGGCGAGCCCACGCGGCCGGTCTCACCGGTCGAGTAGGGCGGGAAGTTGTAGTTGTGCATGTAGCGCTTGCGCGTCACCGGCGACAGCGTGTCCAGCTGCTGCTCCATGCGGAGCATGTTCAGCGTGGTGACACCCAGGATCTGGGTCTCGCCGCGCTCGAACAGCGCGGAGCCGTGCACGCGCGGGATGGCCTCGACCTCGGCGGCGAGCGTACGGATGTCGGTCACACCGCGACCGTCGATCCGCTTCTTCTCCTTGATGACGCGCTCGCGGACCAGGGACTTGGTCAGCGAACGGTACGCGGCGGAGATCTCCTTCTCGCGGCCCTCGAACTGCGGGAGCAGCTTCTCGGCGGCCAGCGCCTTGACGCGGTCCAGCTCGGCCTCGCGCTCCTGCTTGCCACCGATGGTCAGCGCCTGGGCCAGCTCGCTCTTGACCGCGGCGGTCAGGGCCTCGAGGACGTCGTCCTGGTAGTCCAGGAAGATCGGGAACTCACCGGTGGGCTTGGCGGCCTTGGCGGCGAGGTCCGACTGGGCCTTGCACAGCACCTTGATGAAGGGCTTCGCGGCGTCCAGACCGGCGGCCACGACCTCCTCGGTCGGGGCCTCGGCGCCGCCCTTGACCAGCTGGATGGTCTTCTCGGTGGCCTCGGCCTCGACCATCATGATCGCGACGTCACCGTCGGGCAGCACGCGGCCCGCGACGACCATGTCGAAGACGGCGTCCTCGAGCTCGCTGTGGGTCGGGAAGGCCACCCACTGGCCATTGATCAGGGCGACACGCGTACCACCGATCGGCCCGGAGAAGGGCAGACCCGCCAGCTGCGTCGAGCACGAAGCAGCATTGATGGCGACCACGTCGTACAGGTGGTCGGGGTTGAGCGCCATGATCGTCTCAACGATCTGGATCTCGTTCCGCAGGCCCTTCTTGAAGGAGGGGCGCAGCGGGCGGTCGATCAGGCGGCAGGTGAGGATCGCGTCCTCGGAGGGCCGGCCCTCACGGCGGAAGAAGGAACCGGGGATCTTCCCGGCCGCGTACATCCGCTCCTCGACGTCCACGGTCAGCGGGAAGAAGTCCAGCTGGTCCTTGGGGTTCTTCGAAGCGGTGGTGGCCGACAGCACCATGGTGTCGTCGTCCAGGTACGCCACGGCGGAGCCGGCGGCCTGCTTGGCCAGGCGGCCCGTCTCGAAGCGGATGGTGCGGGTGCCGAAGGTGCCGTTGTCGATGACGGCCTCGGCGTAGTGGGTCTCGTTCTCCACCAGGAATATCTCCTCGTCTGCGTCCGCTGCCCGTATGGCAGGGGACCGTCTGCGACCCGCTGCCCGTATGACAGCGGATCATGGGTGGCGGAGCGCCTGGTGCGGGCCGGTCTTCGATCGAAGCACCCGGTGCGCGGCACGGAGGCCGTATGCATCACCGGAGGCCACTACCGAGGACCGGCGGCTGAGGGGCGCCCCACCTCTTCGCTATTGCGTTGTGCGCTCTTGTGTTGTGCGCTCTTGGGTTGTGTCTGCGCGGTGCGCCGGCTGTGAGCGCGGCGCCCGGCCACGGCGCTGCCATTGCGGCGCCGTCGTATGGCGTTGTGGAACCAGACTACAAAGCTTCTGTCCACCAGGGGGTGGTGAAGGCGTCCGGTGTGTGGCGTACGGGGATTTCCCGCGCACGGGTTTTTCCCGCGTACGGCAAAGGGAGCGGCTCCCGGCCCCGGGAACCGCTCCCCTCACGACGTCTTACTTGGCGCCCGCAGCACCGCGGCGGATGCCGAGGCGCTCGACCAGCGCACGGAAGCGCGTGATGTCCTTCTTCGCCAGGTACTGCAGCAGGCGGCGGCGCTGGCCGACCAGCAGCAGCAGACCACGGCGGGAGTGGTGGTCGTGCTTGTGGGTCTTGAGGTGCTCGGTCAGGTCCGAGATGCGGCGCGAGAGCAGCGCAACCTGAACCTCGGGGGAACCGGTGTCACCCTCCTTGGTGGCGAACTCGGCCATGATCGACTTCTTCGTAGCGGCGTCGAGCGACACGCGGTACTCCTTGAGTTTCCTCTGAGCCCCCCGAGCGCCTCTGGTCTGCTTCACAGAGGAGCTTCGATTACTCGGCTGGGCGTAGCCAGGGTAGCAGGGGGTGGGGGGCGGTTGTGACCGGGTGTAGTGGGGCCCGACGGCCTCACTACACCCGAGGCGTCGGCGTGCACTGGCGTGGGCGTGCACTGGCGTGCGGGCGCCGACGCTGCTACTTGCTCGTCATCCCCCGCGCTGCCATGTACACGTTCATCACCGCGAGGCACAGCGGGATCAGTGACAGCAGGACAAGGTTCTCGAAGAGCTCGGCGAATCGGGCTGAGAAGGGGGTCACTCCCTTGCGGGGAACGATCAGGGCGATGCCGGTGACCAGGGCCGCGGCAACGGCGATCGCGGCGGTCAGCCAGATCGTGCGCAGATCCGCGGCGAAGCCGTCGTCGCCCAGGACCACCGGCGGGTGCAGGGCCAGCCCGAGGCCGAGGAGGGCGAACGCGGCGAGGCCGGCGACCAGGGCGCAGGTGACCTGGGAGGTGTAGCGGAAGAGACGGGCCCGCATCAGCATGGACAGGCCGGCGGCGAAGGCGAGCAGCTGTCCCCAGGCGGAGTCGGAGAAGCCGAGGACGCCCGCGGCGACGGTGACGACCGCCGCGCAGCCGCCGACCAGGCCGACGAGCATTTCGTGGCCGCGGCGGGCCTGAGCGGCGATGCGCTCGGCGTCGACCGGCCCCTGGTGATCGGGGGTGGCGTCCAGGTCGTCGTAGCCGGAGCCGGTGGTGCGCGGCGGGGTGTAGCCGATGGGGAGCCGGGCGAATCGGGCCGAGAGGCCGGGCAGGAAGGCGATGACGCCGACCACGACGCACACGCAGATCGCGGCGGTCTCCACCGGACGGAGATCGGTGAGGATCGCGACGAAGGTGGCCAGGGTGCCGACCGTGGCGGTGAAGGCCGCGGCGACGAACGGACCGTCGCCGTTGGGCGTGACGGCGACCAGAAATACGGAGACCACCAGTACGGCCACGCAGCCGAGGAGGAACTGCAGACGGCCGACGCCCTGGCCGTCCGGCAGCGGCAGCAGGCCGGATCCGGCGATCATGATGTGCGGCAGGCTGCCGAGACCGAGGGCGATCGCGGACGCCCGGTCGTCGTACACGCGGGCCCGCACCGCCGCGAGTGCGACCAGCAGGACACCCGCGACGGCGGCAAGGATGCCGGGCAGGCCGTGCATGTCGTGCCGCACCGGGTCGGCGAACCACAGCACGAAACCCATCAGCACCAGCAGCACCGCGGAACCGGTCAGCCCGGCGGTGCGCAGCAGGTCGTCGTTCCACAGCGTGCGGTCGCGGGTGACGGCGGACGCGACGGAGTCGGAGACGTCGTCGTAGACCGCAGGCGGCAGCGACTCGGAGAACGGCCGCAGGCTGAGCACCTCGCCGTCCAGGATGCGCTGGGCGGCGAAGGACCGCGAACCGTCCAGGACGGTGCCGTCCCGCCGGACGAGGTGGTACCCGACGGGTGCGCCGTCGGCCGGCGTCTGGCCGCTCAGCCGGAGAATCTCCGGGTAGATGTCGACCACCGGAATGTCTTCGGGGAGCGCCACGTCAATGCGGCTGTCGGGCGCGACGATGGTGACGCGGCAGAAGCCGGTAGCCGCCCCCGTGGCCGTCATGGAAGCCGTCGCACTCACGGGCAGTTCCCCCTCATTCCCGACATTCAACGTCTGTTCGCAGCTGCACCATTACCGCGCGCCACCCTAGCGCTCTTGGGGCAGTTGACATCCCAGTAGGATCACCCGGCACGGGTGGGAGCCGTCGCCACGGGGGTGTCGGTAACGAACAGTCCTTCCCGTACAAGGGATTGGTGCGCTGGTGAGTCAGATCGTCGTGAAGCGTCCCCCGAGGGCTCTGCCCCCGGAGGTGCCCACGGACCCACTGCGGCTCGAAGCCCCGCCGGAGCTGCCCAAGGGGCAGCAAGAAGGCATGCTGATGCAGATCCTGCCGACCGTGGGCATGGGCGGCGGCTCGATGGTGTACTTCTTCATGCCGCAGGCGAACCCGTTCATGCGCATCATGGGCATTCTCATGATCGTGTCAACCCTGGCCATGATCGTGACGATGGTGGTACGCCATCGCCGGGGCACGCAGGGGGAGATGGCGGACATCCGCCGCGACTACCTCAAGTACCTCGCACAGACCCGCCGCACGGTCCGCAGGACCGCACGCAAGCAGCGCGACGCCCAGTACTACCTGCACCCCTCCCCCGACCAGCTCTGGTCCCTGGTCGCCGAGGGCAGCCGGGTCTGGGAACGGCGCGTGGGCGACGAGGACTTCGGTCAGGTCCGCATCGGGCTCGGCGCCCAGCAGCTGGCGACGCCGCTGCTCGCCCCGGACACCGCGCCGGTCGACGAACTGGAGCCGCTCACCGCAGGCGCGATGCACCGGTTCCTCAGCGTCCACGGCACCCTCGACGGGCTGCCGATGGCCGTTTCGCTGCGCGCCTTCTACCACATGGCAGTCTCCGGCGAGCCCGAGTCGGTGCACGGCACCGCGCGGTCACTGATCGCCTCGCTCGCCGCACTGCACTCGCCCGACGACCTCATCATCGCGGTCGCGGCGGCTCCCGGCGAGGCCGCTGACCGCTGGGAGTGGGCCAAGTGGCTGCCGCACGTCCAGGCCCAGGGCCCGGCGGACGGAGCGGGGTCGCCACGGCTCATCACGACGGACGCCTGGGAGCTGGAGCAGCTGCTGTCCGTGAAGCTGGAGGGCCGGCCGCGATTCAACGCCGGCGGTCGGCCGCTGCTGGACATGCCGCATCTGCTGGTGGTTCTGGACGGTACGAACGTGCCGCCGACCTCGCTGCTCGCCTCCGCCGAGGGCCTGCAGGGTGTCACCGTCCTCGATGTCGTACCGGGCGAACTCAGCGCTCCCCGCGGCGACCTGTCAGTCCTCGTACGCCCGGGAGCGCTCCAGCTGGAGGCCGGGCGCGGCATGGTCTACGACGGCGTACCGGACTTCCTGTCCCTGGAGGCCGCCGAGGCGCTGGCCCGTCAGCTCGCGCCGCTGCGCATGGGCAGCGGCGGGGACGACGACGAACCGCTGCTCGCCAACCTGGAGTTCACCGACCTGCTCAACCTCGGTGACGCCGCCGCCGTCGACACCCAGCGGACCTGGCGTCCGCGCTCACAGTCGGAACGGCTGCGGGTGCCGATCGGCGTCGGCGAGGACGGCCAGCCCGTCATGCTCGACCTCAAGGAGGCGGCACAGGACGGCATGGGCCCGCACGGCCTGTGCGTCGGTGCGACCGGCTCCGGCAAGTCCGAGCTGCTGCGCACCCTCGTACTCGGCCTGGCCGTCACCCATTCCTCCGAGACGCTCAACTTCGTCCTCGCGGACTTCAAGGGCGGCGCCACCTTCGCCGGGATGTCCCAGATGCCGCACGTGGCCGCGGTGATCACCAACCTCGCGGACGACCTCACGCTCGTCGACCGCATGGGTGACTCCATCCGCGGTGAGCTCAACCGCCGCCAGGAGATGCTGCGCGACGCCGGCAACTACGCCAACATCCACGACTACGAGAAGGCCCGGCTGGCCGGTGCCCCGCTGGAGCCGATCGCCTCCCTCGTCCTCGTCATCGACGAGTTCAGCGAACTGTTGACCGCCAAGCCGGACTTCATCGACATGTTCATCCAGATCGGCCGCATCGGCCGGTCGCTGGGTGTCCACCTGCTGCTCGCCTCGCAGCGCCTGGAGGAAGGCCGGCTGCGCGGCCTGGAGACCTACCTCTCCTACCGCGTCGGTCTGCGTACCTTTTCCGCGGCCGAGTCCCGGGCCGCGCTCGGCGTCCCGGACGCCTACCACCTGCCGTCCGTGCCCGGCTCCGGCTACCTGAAGTTCGGTACCGACGAGATGACCCGCTTCAAGGCGGCGTACGTCTCCGGTGTCTACCGCGACGGCGCCGGCGCCGACCGCTCGGCCACCGGCCCGCTTCCGGTCGACCGCCGCCCGGTGCTCTTCACGGCCGCCCCGGTGCCGGTCCACTACACGGCGCCCGACCCGGCCACGGTGCAGGTACCCGAACCGCGTCCGGCCCAGGACGACGCGCTGGCCGACACCGTCCTGGACGTCATCGTCCGCCGGCTGGAAGGCCGCGGCACCCCCGCCCACCAGGTCTGGCTGCCGCCGCTGGACACCGCGGCCCCGCTGGACGAGCTGCTGCCGGGCCTCGCACCGGTGGAGGGCCGCGGCCTGACGATGCCGGACTACCCCTACCTCGGGCAGCTCATCGTGCCACTGGGCCTCGTCGACAAGCCCTTCGAGCAGCGGCGCGATCCCCTGTACCGCGACTTCTCCGGCGCGGCCGGCCACATGCTCATCGTCGGTGGACCGCAGTCCGGCAAATCCACGCTCCTGCGCACCCTCATCTCGTCCTTCGCGCTCACCCACACCCCGGCCGAGGTGCAGTTCTACGGGCTGGACTTCGGTGGTGGCGGTCTGTCCGCGGTGTCCGGGCTGCCGCACGTCGGCGGGGTCGCCTCGCGCCTGGACCCGGACCGGGTACGCCGTACCGTCGCCGAGGTCGCCGGCATCCTCGCCCGCCGCGAGGAGTACTTCCGCGCCAACGGCATCGATTCCATCGCCACCTACCGCCGGATGCGGGCCCGCGGTGAGGCCGGCGACCAGCCATGGGGCGATGTCTTCCTCGTCATCGACGGCTGGGGCAACTTCCGCGCGGAGTACGAGATGGCGGAGGCCGTCGTCAACGACATCGCCGCGCGCGGCCTCGGCTACGGCGTCCATGTCGTCGTCACGGCCACCCGCGGCATGGAGGTGCGCGCCGCGCTCAAGGACCAGCTCATGAACCGGCTGGAGCTGCGGCTCGGCGACACCATGGACTCCGACTTCGACCGCAAGGTCGCGGCCAATGTCCCGGCCGGCGTGCCGGGCCGCGGCCAGACCCCGGAGAAGCTGCACTTCATGGGCGCGCTGCCGCGCATCGACGGCATCTCGCAGTCCGGTGACCTCTCGGACGCCACGGCCGAGATGAACCGCGTGATCGCGGGTCACTGGCCGTACGCGCCCGCGCCCGCGGTCCGCATGCTCCCCGGCGAGGTGCCGGCGCACCAGCTCCCGAAGGGCAGCGACCACCCCGAGCGCGGGGTGGCCTTCGCCCTCGACGAGAACAACCTCGAACCGGTCTTCGTCGACTTCGAGACCGACCCGTTCTTCCTGGTCTTCGGCGACAGCGAGTCCGGCAAGACGGGCGTACTGCGGCTGCTGGCCAAGCAGATCTCCGAGCGGTACCACCCTGATGAGGCGAAGATCGTCGTCGGCGACTACCGCCGCAGCCTGCTCAGCGCGGTCCCCGAGTCGCACCTGCTGGAGTACGCGCCCATGGCCAACTCCATGGAGGCGCACATGCAGGCGCTGCACGGCCTGATGGAACGTCGGGCCCCGGCGCCCGACGTCACGCCGCAGCAACTGCGCGACCGCAGTTGGTGGTCGGGGCCGAAGATCTTCATCATCGTCGACGACTACGAGCTGGTCTCCACCTCCAGCGGCAACCCGCTGGCTGTCCTCACCGACAACCTGCCGTTCGCCCGTGACATCGGCATCCGCTTCATCATCGCCCGCAGCGCCGCCGGCGCCTCGCGGTCGATGTACGAGTCCTTCATGCAGCGCATCAAGGAGCTCGGCGCCCAGGGCGTGGTCCTCTCCGGCGACCCGGGCGAGGGCGACCTGCTCGGCAACGTCCGCCCCCGCCCGATGCCCCCGGGCCGCGGCTACTTCGTCTCCCGCAAGCGGGGGACGCCGCTGGTGCAGCTGGGGTGGCTGCCGGAATTCTAGGAGCGGTGTGCGGCGCTCGGCATATGCCGAGCGCCGCACCGGTTTCCGACTGTTCCGTCGCGCCGTACCGAAACCGACGTACACGGGTGCGCACGCTGCATCGATCTTGTTAGCTTGACATGTACTCACAGCTCGCGGGACCACAAGAGGACGCAGACGCCATCCAGGGGGAAACAGTGTCGTTCGAGGACGAGTGGGCAGGTCTCCGCTCCCGGAACACCGCAGCCGACGCCCATATGCAGATCAACAGCACCGGGCCGCTCGCGCCGGGCGGCGACAACGGGCTTCTGCTACCGCCCGGGGGCTCCCCACCGCTCCTCGCGAGCTCCCCCGCCAAGAAGAAGGCGGCAGCGGAGGCCCTGGACAAGAGCGTCATTCCGGACACCAAGAAGGCCGGCGATCACGCGGACGAGGCCACGACGAAGGCCCAGAAGTCCTTCGACGGCTGGGAGACCGGCAAGGGCCTCAAGAGCGCACTGACCGACTGGGAGAAGTCGGTCACGATGCTGCAGCGCCGGCTCTCCAATGAGCGGCAGGCGCTCAGCAGTGCCAACAACACGCTCCAGGACGGCGACCACGCCGCATACAACGGCCTGCAGCAGTGCACACCGGAGAACCCGTCCGGGAAGCCGCAGCAGCCACCGCTCCTCCCGCCGCAACAGGGGCCGTACCTCTACCCGAAGTCACACATTTCGGATCTGTGACGGCCGCGATCACCGACTGCGGGCCACCGCGGCGCTGATCGCCGCTTCGACCCACCAGCCACCACCTGAGGCCGTACGGGGGACTCATGCTCAGCTACCACGACGCGCTGCACACCGACCTCAGCACACTCACGGACGCCGCCGAGAAGTGGGAGAAGGCGGCGGAGATGTTCAAGAACGCCGCCAAGATCTACAACGAGAAGGTCAAGGGCATCTTCGAGGACGGCTCAGCGTCCGGTCAGCACGCCCAAGCCGGCCTCATGGCCACCGGCACGACCTCGGGCCAGTACACCGGCGCCCAGAAGGAAGCCAAGGCCATCGCGGAGATCCTCCGCGACGCGCATCACCAGTTCGCGGAAATGCGCAAGAAGCTCACGTCCGAAATCGCCGATGCCAAGCACGCCAAAATGCTGATCTCGGCGGACAAGGGCATCTGCAGCTGGGACTGGGACAACATCGATTCGGACACCAAGCGCGCCATCACCCACGACGGCAGCGCCTCCGAGGTCCCTCAATACTGGACCGACCGCATCGCCAAGGCCGTCAAGGCCATGGACGACGCCGACCACGGCGTCAAGCTCGCCCTGGACGCGGTGACCGCCGACTCGGCCCCCCTCGACGGCATCAAGAACGGCTTCAACGCCAAGGCCGAGGGCGACATCGAAAAGGTGGAGGGCAAGCGCGCTGATGAGCTGAGTACGAAGCTCGCTTCCGAGGGCAAGCTGCCGCCGAGGGAGATGGCGGAGCTGGAGCGGCTCTTCCGGGACAACTCCGACGACAAGGCGTTCTCCCGTACGTACCTCAACGGCCTGGGCGCCGAGAACACCATCAAACTCGGCAACAAGCTCCGCGAGCTGGGCAAGGACGGCAATGCCGTCGAGAAGGGCCTGACCGACTCCATCGCCACGGCAACCAAGCTGCCGGCGTCGGTCGCCAAGATGCCCGTGGGCTCCAAGGAATACAAGGCGTGGCTGGACAGCGCCGACGGGCAGTTCAACAAGAAGTTCCTGGGCGACCTCAAGGAGATCGGCACCAAGAACTTCGGCAGCAACACCGAGCCGGTCTACGGCTACCAGGACTTCGTCACGCTGCTCAAGCACGGCAACGGCTACGACGACCAGTTCATGCACCAGCTCGCCAACGACATCATCGAGACGGAGCGGAAAGACCCCGACCACTGGGACATCTGGAACGGCAAGCCGGTCCAGAAGGGCATCGAACACGATCCGCTCGACGGCGTTCTGGGCCTCATGAGCAAGGACCCGGCCGCTTCCACGGCGTATCTCGACCCGCGGCACAACGACCATCTCACGTACCTGCTCAAGGACCGTGACTGGCCCAAGTACGTCATGAACGGTCCGGGGATGGTCACGGACAACGACACCATGAGCGACCTCTACAACCGCCGGGGCTTCGGGGCAGCGCTGGAGGCCGCGGCCACCGGGAACGTCCCGGGCACGCACCATCCGCTCGGTGGGCACACCGAGGGCGAAGCCCGCATCATGCACGACACCATCAGGCTGCTCAACGGCGACGACCAGAGCGGCGCGAAGATGCCCACCAACCTCCGGGCTCCGCTGGGCCACATGCTCACCGACTACACCCCGGACACGCACGAGATCCTGTCCCGTACGAACGGCGACTACAAGCAGTTCGGTGACGCGGGAGGCGTGTTCAGGAATGGGGAGAACGGCGCCGTGGGTATGGCAGTGAGCCGGAACGACCTGGTGAACATCATGCGCGGGGTGGCCGAGGACCCCGCGGCGTACGGCGACATGTACGCGGCCGAGCGGCAGTACGCCGCCGATACGCTGGCCGGCGTCGACATCAACCCGTCGAACGAACACGAGAGGGCCAAGCGGGACGGCGTGATCGATGCCGCCTCGTCCGTCTTCGGCTTCTACGACGGCGTGACCTCCGACGTCGCGTTCGACAAGCGCGACGCCAGCGTCCAGTGGGCTCGCGACCTGAACCATCACGTCACCTCGACCAGCGGCGCCGTGCTCAATTTCCTCCCCTCCTCGCCGGGCGCCGTTCCCGTGCTGGGCGACGCCGCCAACCGCATCGTCGACTTCGGCATGTACGACTGGACGAAGCAGACCATTTCCGAGGCCAATGCCCACGCCGGGGAGGAGAACCGGCACGCCTTCACCGCCGGGCAGAAGGAAGTGGACAACCTCATCTACCAGTGGGGCAAGAAGCAGGGGTACGACAGCACCCAATGGGAAGTACGCAACCTCGACGGCCAAGGGCTGGGAACTCACAACGACGCGCGCCGAGAAGCCTTCACATGGCTGGACCGTCCCGAGTCCTAGTCGAACCGCTCCGAAGATCTCAACGAAGGTAGTCATTCATGCAAGCAGGCCGTCGCAGGCTGACGACAATCGCCGGAGCGGCAGTGGGCGTCCTGGCGCTTCTCGCCGGCGTGCTGTACTTCACCGGCACACTGCAGAAGTGGCGCGACGACAGCGACCTCTCCCGTGCCTGCAAGGGCGCGGTGGACGAGGACGGCGTGCGGGCGGCCCTCGGAAGCGGCGCTGTCTCCGCGAAGGACGGAACGGCGTCGGGCGAGGGAACGCTGACATCCTGCAGCATGACTGCCCGGGGCGGCAGCGCTTCGATGGCGGTGGAGGCCCGGTGGAGCAGCCGGAACAGTGCGGTGGCCACATCCCTCGGCCGCACCTCTCTGGCCACGCACACAGCGGAGGCGACACCCCTCGGCTCCTGGCCGGGCGTCCTGACATCCGACGAGGGAATGGCCAGGGCGTCGGTCACACTCCAGTGCCGCAACAAGGACGGGGAGGGCTTGGCAGTCAATTCCCGGCTGGCCCGGCCCGGAGGCAGCACGGAGGACGCCGCGGCCCGTACCGCCTTCGCACGTGCCACGATCGGCATCGCCGAGAAGGCGGCCGATGTCTTCGGCTGCGACTACCGGCCGGCGGGTGACATACAGCGTCTGCCGGCCGCTCCGAGCACGGATCCGGTCGCACTGTCCACGGCCGGGGGAACCTGCGCGGCGCTCAAACCCCTCGCGGCCTCCGCCCAGAAGAGGGGCCTTCCCCGTGCCTGGGAGACCGAGGCCACCGGAAAGGCCCCCATCGAGGACTGTGTGCTCGCCTCGCCCGACGGAAAGCGTCCGGGCTATCGGCTCTCCGCCTATTACGGCAGCTACGCCCGGAGTTTCGCCGAGATTCCGGAGGTGAAATCCGTACTGAGGGACGCCGAGTACCGGAGCAAGAGCGCGCCGCCGGTTGCGCACGCCCAGTGCCCCGGCTCGCCGGAGCGTGCTCTCTACACGGTTTCCGAAATCGTCTCCGGCGGCAGCTCGCCGGTGAAGCACCCGGACCGTGCGTTCGAAACCGACGCGCTCACGGCGTTCGCGAAGCAGTCCGCGAAGCAGCACGGATGTGTCGCTCCTGCCACGCCGTGATGTGCCGTATGTGCCCCGCTGGACCGAGTGAGAAAAGGAGGCTCCCGACACCATGACCTACGTCATCGCCATGTGGGCAGTGGGCGCCCTCTTCCTTGTCCTGGCCTGTGTGCCGCAGCGCTCGGTCTACTGGTCGTTGCAGGCGTGGAAGTACCGCAATCCCAAGGCCGCCGAGCCGTCCGATGCGGCATACGCCATGCAGCGCTTCGGCGCGGTCGTTGCCGCCCTGTTCCTCTTCGGGCTGGGTGCGTTCCTCTGGTACGAGGAGCAAGCCTCGACCACCGACAGCGACGAGGTCCGCACTGCCGTGATGAAGGCGGTGCACATACTGGAAACCGAACCGACGACGGCCACGGGCGGTGAGTTGATGGAGCCCGACCACCATATGGACGTCGACGCCGCCCTCGACGAGGCGACGGAGGCCCAGGCGCCGGCGTTCGGCCCGTCTTCCTGGGGCCTTCAGGCCGAGCCGGCGGGCCGGTCCGACGCCGACGACGGCGAGCTCTTCACCGTCACCAATGAGGATGATCAGTACCCTTACTGCCTCAAAGTGGTAGAGAACCCGGTTGCCGACGACGACTCGGAGGGCCTGGTCCTGCACGAGACGACGCTCGACGTCACCGTCCGCAAGGGCAGTTGCGAGGGCTGAGACCCTGCCGGCGGCCGGTGAAGGGACCGCTGCCGCCCGCCCCGACGACGAAGGCCGTCACCACAGCAGTGCTGTGGTGACGGCCTTCCAGCGTTCACGCCTGCGGCCAAGGGTGGGCACCTCCCGCGCATGCCCGCCCCGGCCCCGGCTCCGCAGTGACCTACTCGAAGAACGAAGCGCCCCTCTTGTCGCCCGCGTGGTACCGGTCCCGGCCGTCGCTGACCGCCTGGGCAACCCCGCGCAGGGCCTCCTGGATCTCCTGAGTGTCCTTGGCCCACTTCTGCTGCGCCGCTACGAAAGCACCCTTGGCTTCACCGTCCCAGATGTCGCTGACATTCTTGAGCGCCGAGTGAATCCACTGGAGATCGTCGCTGAGACCCTTTGCTGCCTCCCTGACATCGCTGGCAGCGGCATCAAGGCTCTGGTAATTGACGAGCATTTCGCCGTCGTGGCCTGCCATGGGAACCCTCACTTTCTTGTGCGCCTCAAGAGACGCTGGCTGATGATGTCCGGTCGGGCCGGACTCAGTACAGGTTCAGCTTGGAAGCGCCGGAACCGATGCCGCCCCCGGCTACCACGTTCTGGCCCTTCATGGCCCGTTCCACGTCGAGGTCGGTGTTCCCCGACCCCTTGCGGTGCGCCTCGATGGCCTCCACGTACCTGGCCAGCTGCTTGCCCATGGCGGCGAGCTTCTGGTTGAGCTCGGTCTGCGTCGCGTTGAATCCGGAGGCGCCGATACCCTTCCAGCGGCCCTCAACACTGTCGAGAGCTCGGTTGAGCTTGTTGACGTGGCTCCGGATGGATTCGGCCTTTTCGTTCAGGTGCTGCTCGAGCTTGGCGAGATCGGCATCGGAAAGCTTCTGCCCGGCCATGTCGTCCTTCCCTTTCACTGTTGCTGTACATGGTGGTCAGGGACACTACGGATGAGGTGTCATCCCCGGCGCGCACGCATGAACGCGAACGCGCCGCCCCCGAGGACGATCACCGCGGCAGCGATACCGAGGCCCGTCCAGAGCGTGCTGTTGCTGCCGGAAGCGGCCTTCGACGACTCGCCCTGCGAGCCGGCGTCGGCCTTTCCGGAGTCGGCCTCCTCGCCCTTGCCGGGTGTGGGGGCCGACTTCTCGAACGCGGCCTTCGACGTGTCGAAATCGCCGTTGTCCAGGAAGGCGGGCTGCTTCGGATTACCCGGCTCGCCCTTCCCTTCGAGAAGATTGAGGCGGGGCCGGACGGCGCCGTAACCGACATACTTGCTGGGGTTTCGGTTCTCCATGACGCCGTCGGTCGTCCCGACCAGCACCCGGGCGACCTGATTCGCATTCCAGTCGCGGTGCTTGGACCAGATGAGCGCCGCGGAGGCGGAGGCGATGGCGGTGGCGGCACTGGTGCCGCCGTCGCCGTCGCAGTACGTCTTGAGGTTTTTGTCGCACCAGCGAGGGATGTCCGAGCCGGGCGCCACGACCGAGACGTGGTTGCCGTGGCCGGAGAACTTTGAGACTTCGCCCTGCGCGTCCACGGAGCCCACACCTATGACCTGCGGGTAGGCCGCCGGGTAGAACGGACGGTTCTTCCCCGCGCCGTCGTTACCGCTGCCCGCCAACAGGAGCTTCCCCTTGCCGGCCGCGTATTCGATCGCCTTCTTCAAGGGCTGATCGACGTACTCCCCGCCGAACGACATATTGATGATCTGCGCATCACTGTCAGCCGCAGCTCGTACAGCCTTGTCTGCCGTGTCGTACTTGCCTTCCTTGTCGCCGGCAAGTGAAGTACGAACAGGGAAAATCTTGGCTCCGGGAGCCAGCCCCTTGAGGCCACCTCCCTTTCCTGTTCCCGCAATCAGTTCAGCCATCGTGGTGCCGTGACCGTCGTAGTCGTCGTGCGGGCCCCCGGCTGCCTTCGCGAAGTCCTTGCCCGGGAGGACTTGACCACGCAAAGACGGTGTCGACGCATCTACTCCCGAGTCGACTACAGCGACCTTGATGCCCTCCCCCGTGCTGACCTTCCACATCTGTTCGGCCTGCATGGAGTCCAGGTACCACTGCTTCGACTGGACGTCCTCCGCGACGGCGGCAGGCGCAGCGCCCATGAGGCACACCGCCCAGGCGCCCGTTGCCGCCAGGACGGGGAGCGCGCGGCGATGCAGCCTCCGCGTATTCCTCGGCATCGCCGTCCGGTTCTCTCCAGCCGTCATTCCTCGCCTCACCTGAGTCACTCGATGACCGGCGGGGCAGTGTTGCGCCGCCGCCCTGAATTCCATGTCTCTTCGTCTTCGGTCGGCTGTCCCGGCCGGCGGTTTTCCTTCTGCGATTCGCCTCGGGGCTGCGGTGTACCGGCACCTCCGCGAGGCGCGCCCGCAGGATGATCCTCTCCTCCGGTGTCGCGCACCAACCCTGTGCCGCCTTGGGTGAAACCACGCTGGCCGCGGCCCGGAGTCCCGGCCTCCGAGCGCGGGGTTCCGACGACGCCACCCTGGTTGGTGGCGAGCCTGCGAGCCGATGCCGCCCTCTCCGCGGCCGACTCCGCCGGAGACTTCGCACCCGACCCGATGACGCCGCGGCCCGTGGTCGCACCGTGCTCTCCGCCCGGCGTGATCGCTCGTGCGCCCGGGGATGAGGTGGACGCACGGCCAGGGTTGCTGGGCGTGCCACCGACGATGCCGTTACGGCCGCCACGTGGCATCGCGCCGGGCCCAGGGCGTACTCCGCTGGCACCGGGGCCGATGCCTGTAGCGCCCGGGCGGCCGATGGCCCGGGGACTCACACCGCTCGGCCGACCGGCCGTTCCCGGCTGTCCCATCGGCCCGGGCCGGCCCGTCGCGCCGGGCTGTCCCGGTGAGTTCGGGCGCATGGCACCCGGAGCCATGGGATTGGGGCGAGCCGTGCCGCCACCCGGCAGGGGGCCGCTGCTCCGTGGGGGCCCGGAAAGTCCCGGCAGCTTCCCTGCCCCTCTGGGAAGCGGACCTGTGTTGAGGGGCCCGGGAGGAAATGGATTCCCCTGATTCGCAATGGGACTGGGCGAGTTCGGAGGCGTGGTCGGCACCTGCACATGAGTGTCCGCAGGCGGATGCGGCATGGTCACGCTGTCGAGGCCCGTGCCGACCGTGTTCTCCGGGAGGGCGGTCGGATGATGCGGCATTGGAGCGGCAGCCCTGTGACGATCCATCGCCGGGTCAGTGACACCGGCCCCAGCTGCGCTTCCTCCAGAGCCGCTTGCGTTGCCGCCGCCTTCGCCAGGCCCGACCCAGCTGCGGTGCGGAGCCGGCACCCCCACATCCGGCATCGGCTTGAACACCGGCTCCTCCTGTGTGGCCATCGTGTCGTGGGACACGATGTAGTAGGAGCTGAGCTTGTTCATCTGCGTGATGGCTTCCTGGCGGTCGCCCTCACGCTTCTTCGCCTTGGCGTAGGCCGGGTTGGTGTCGACGCGGGCCGGGGTCGGGATGTCCTTGACCGCTTCGGCGAGGCCGCCGTCCGCATCCCGCTTCGGCATGGACTTCTTGACCGTCGCCAGTCCCTCGCCGGCGTTCTTCAGCTGCTTGCCGGCAGTCTCGCTGTAGGTGGCGAGCTTCAGCGTGTTCTTGCTGAGGTTGGCGGTCCACTTGCGCATGGCGTCGCCGGACTCGCCCTCCCAGTCGGCCTGGTCGGCGTACATCTTCAGCTCCTCGCCGACTCCTCTGATCGCGTCGGCGGCGGTGATGAGGGCGTCCCCGGTGTGTTCCAGGTCGCTCGGCCGGGCGGTCTCGATCATGTCGAGCATGTCGTCCAGCTGATGGTTCTCGAAGTTCGTGCCGCCGAACCTGGTGAGAGCGGGGAGCAGGATCGGCGCCACTCCGGCGGCGGCTCGCAAGCCCTGTCGAGTCCGGGCCAACGTGGCCGGATAGTCGGGCCTGACCTCGCGCGACGTACCTTCGTCACTCATCTTCTGTCCCCCTCCCGATCACAGCTCGGTGTGCTTGCGCTCATCCCGCTTGTCGCGCGGCTTCGCGTGGTGCTCGTCGTACCACTCCTGCGTCCGCGTCTGGATCTCGTGGAAACGGCGCTTCTGGTCGTCATCGATCGTCTCGAAGCCGTGCTGCGTTCCCAGCACGGCAATGCCCATGGCCTCGATCTGGTCGCCGAGGGTCTGCGAGAGGTTCGTCAGGTGCGTGTGCACCCGCTCGTACATCCGGCTGAGGTCCGCGGCTTCGCCGAAGGTGCTCGCGCCGAACGAGGCGCTGGGGATGATCTCTTGGCTGAGCTTTTCCTTCGATCCCGAGGACGACTCGAGCTTCCGCAGCGCCCCGTCCACCTTCTTCTTGAGGGAGCGCAGCTCACCCGGTCCGAGCCTGACGTGCGACCGCGCGTCCTGACCCGCCGCGGACATCGGTTGAGGTGCACCTCCGAGCTCCGATTCCGGAACCCCCACGGTCCTCTCCCCCTTCCCCCGTTACGTTTTTCGTGACGCGTGAGACGCCTGATGCAACATTAGCCAATCGGTCCAATCGGCACAGCCGCGTATCACGCAGTCCGGCTGTCACACCCGGCACGCTTCTCCACTGCTGAACAGCGTCTCATCCGCCACTGACAACCCGGTCGCCCCGCGGACTCCACATTGTCACGATCGTGTGATGAGTGGTTCGGGGCGTCGCCCGGCCGGGCGACGCCGGCGCCAGTCCCGGTAGACGAGTGAGGATCCGGCGATGACGGCCGCCAACAGGCCGCCGCCCACGACCGCGTAGGTGCCCAGGCGCTCGTTGCGCTGCTGTGCGGTCTCGCCCTCCGGGAGCGGCGGTACGTCGGGGACGGCGCCCTTGTTGACGCCGCCCTGCTCGACGGGGTGGTCGGTGGGTCCCCCCTCCTCCGTGACCGCGCGCACCGGGTCGACGACGCCCCAGCCGACGTGGTTGTCGCGGCCCGGGATGGAGCGCTCCGCCGTCTGCTCGATCCGGGTCACCACACGCTGCTGGCTCCAGTCCTTGTGCGCCGCTCGCACCAGCGCGGCGACTCCGGCGACGTACGGGGCGGAGAAGCTGGTCCCGTTGTCCACGCACAGGCCACCCTTGGGAACCGTGGAGACCATGTCGACACCCGGGGCCGCTACCCCTACGAAGTCTCCCGACTGGGAGAAGACCGCGCGTTCGTTGTTGCGGTCGGAGGCCGCTACGGCCAGCACACCCTCGTAGGCCGCGGGATACGTCTCCTTGACGTTGCCGCCGAGACCGTCGTTGCCGGCCGAGGCGACCACCACGATGTCGCGGCGCAGCGCCTCGTTGATCGCGTCGTGGAGGACGTTGTCGTCGGGCAGTGCCTCCTCCGTGTCCTGGGAGATGTTGATGACATCAGCGCCCACCTTGATCGCGTGGTCGATGGCCCGGGCGAGGGTGAGCGCGCTGCCGCTGCCTTTGTCGTCGTTCTGCTTGATCGGGATGATCGTCGCCTCGGGGGCGATGCCGACGAACTGGTTTCCCTCGACCGGGCGGGCGGCGATGATGCCGGCGACCTTGGTCCCGTGGCCGACGGTGTCCGTGGTGCCGTTCGCCTTACCGCGCGGGGAGACCTCCCCGTACTGGTCCTTCTTGAGTTTCCTCGGCAGGACGTTCGCGCCCTTGCTCGTGTCGACGGCCTCCCTGAGCTGCTCGTTGGTGTTGTCGACCCCGGTGTCGATCACGGCGATCCGCTGGCCCGCTCCCTTGGTCTCCGCCCACAGCTGATCGAGCTGGACGCGCTGCAGGGACCAGGGCAGGCCGCTGATCTTCGCTTTGGAGGGAAAGGTGCACTGGGTGCTGTCCGCGGCGCTCACGGCCGGCGCCGCAAGCGCGGTGCCCGCGGTGGTCAGGGTAGTGGCCGCCAGTACGGTCAGCCAGCGCGTCAGGCGGGTCTGTCGGGGCTGCCGGGGCATGGGTGGCTGTCTCCTCTGCCTCATGGCCCTATGAACCCTGCGGCTGGCTGGCGCTGTTGACGTCCAGTCGCGGCCCCGTCGAGAGGAACTGCGACCAGGCCGCGGGCACCGGTACCGGCGTGACGCCCTCGTAGCCCAGGCGCTTCTGCGTCTGCAGTACCTCCTGCTCCTGTGTCTTCGCCGAGCTCTTCTTGCCGTCCGAGCCGATCCTGGACTTACCGGTGCCGCTGTCGCTGTTGCTCTGTACGCCGTACCGCAGCCCGGAGTCGGTGAGGAGGAAGACCAGACCTGTCTTGGTCTGGTGCCCCTGGACCTGCCGGAACAGCAACCCGGAACCGGGGGTCACGTACGTGCTCGCCGTCTCATCCGCGATCTTGTGCGGGTAGGTGGTGCCCGCCCAGGTGCTGAGCGTGGTGTTGTTCTTGCCGTCGACCTTGCGGAGCACGTTGCACACCGTGTCGCGGCCACCGTGCGTGCCGTCCGTGTAATTGACCCGCTTGGTGAACTTGTCGGGCCACCTGAGATCGCCCCCGAACTCGTCACCACTACTGGTGAAGGACCCCGCACTGACCTTCATGGCGACGTTGTGCTGCCCGAGTTCGGTTTCGCTGGCGAGCAGCAGTTGCGCCATGAAGTCCGAGATCGGCGCGACACGGTCCTTCAGAACGACGTAGTGATGCCACGCGCCGCTGCCCGACTCGGGAGCCTGCAGCACCATGCCGACCCTCTTGGCATCGTCCTCCAGGGCCCCGGGAATGTCCGCGGGCGTACCCGCGCCCGTCACCGTGGGGAAGTGGATGGAGCCGCCGGTCTTGAGGGTGGCGAGCCACTCGTTGCTGACCTGCTGGGGCTTGCCGCTTCCGGCCACCGTCCGGAGGATGCCTTCGTTCGGGTCGAGTGGGTACTTGGTACCCGCCCCGTCCACCAGGTACAGCTTCCGGCCCGGCCCCTGGACGTACATCACGTCGCCGCCGCGCAGCCGCTGCGCCCCTTCGACCTCGTTCGCCTCCCTGTCGGCGAAGACGAAGGTGGCTTTCTGCACGTCCCTGCCGCCCTGCCCCTGCTGCTCGCACACCGCCCAGCGCTTCGCCTTCTTCGCCTCGCCCGAACTGGGCAGCCGGTCGGGGGCGTAAGGAATACCCAGCGTCGGGCCGCGCGGGATTTTGCCGTCGTCGAGGACCTTGTCGTCGACGTTGACGACCTTGAAGTCGTCCGTCTTGAGCAGCAGCCTCGCGGAGGCGAGGTTGAGCACCGGGTGGAGCATCTTGTGTTTGTCGGTCTCCAGCACGACGTAGCGCGTGGTCGACTCGCTGCCGACGATGACCTTTGTGGCGGGGTCGTCCCAGCCTTGCGGAGCCGTGGGCTTGAACATGCCCCAAGCGCCGAACCCCGCGACGAGGAGAGCGCCGACGATCAGACCGGGGACGACAGCCTGCAGCGGACGTGGCGCGCCCTCCTCCGTGCCACTCGGAGACGGTTGGAGAAACGACGCGACCAGCCGCCTTTTCGCAAAGGTATAGGCGTTGAGCTCGTCCCGCCGTGATGCCATGTCCGCCTGTTTCTCCCCACTGCGCCTGCTGCCCCGTTTTTCCTCAACTCGGTGCGACGCGTGACACCGAGGGGAACCCACTATGCCGAATCATGGCGCGTACTCGCCCATGGGGTCCGCTTCCCTGGGTTTCGAGTTGACATCACCGGTGCTGTGCGGCGGTACACGCACGGCCAACTCGCCCAGCTGGGACCGCAGTGCTGGGTGATTTCGAGGTGCCCCCTGGTAGTAGTGTGGTCGCCCTGATTCACGGCCCTTCTGCGAAGGGGATGAACGCGGACACTAGGGGGCTTTCGGGGGATGGGAACGGCGACACGGGTTCACTCCTCCGCGGATCGCCGCGGTGATCGCGGAGGCCGCGACCACGGACGTCGCGCAGCCGACCGGAACGCAGCCGCCCCCTCTTCCGGTGTCCGTCGCCCCGCCCCGGCATCGACCGTCGTGCGCGCGGAGAACCGCACCCATCGCATCGGCCCTGTGCAGCTCCAGCAGTTGGTGCTGATCGAGTTGGCGCTGGCTGCAGTGCTGGTGGCCGCCGCGGTGGACATGTTGCTGTTGGTGCCTGCCGTGGTGGTGGCCGTGGCGCTCGTGCTGCTTGCGGTGTTGCGTCGGCGGCGGCTGTCGGTGCGGGACTGGCTGGCGACCGTGCTGGCGCTGCGGGCCCGGACGAGTGCTGCGCGGCCGCTCGACCAGCGGGTGGATCCGAGTCTCGCGCCGGCCGCCGAGGCGGTGCCCGGGCTGCGGACGTACGGATATCTGGACCGGGACCGGCGGACGGTAGGGATGGTCGGGGACGGGACGTTCTTGACGGCCGTCGTGCGGGTCGAGGCCAAGGGCAGTGCCCTGCGGCCCCCGGGCGGGGCGCGGGCCCTGCCGCTCACGCTGCTGCACGACGCGCTGGACGTGGACGGGATAAAGCTGGAGTCCGTCCAGGTGGTCCAGCACGTGCAGCCGGCCCCGGCGCCGCACCTGCCGGAGCATGCGGTGGCACGGCAGAGTTACGCGCCTCTGCAGCAGCAGACGGGGGCGCCGGCGCTGCGGCTGATGTGGGTGGCGCTGAAGCTCGATCCCGAGCTGTGCCGGGAGGCGGTCGAGGCACGCGGTGGCGGTCTGCCGGGCGCGCAGCGTTGTCTGACCCGCGTGACGGACCACTTGGCCAGTCGCCTCACGGGCGCCGGGTTCCTGGCCACGGTCCTCGACGAGCAGGAGCTGATAGCGGCCCTCGCGACCTCGGCCTGCGCCAATCCGGTCGCGACCGCGCGGGCCGGTCTGCCCGACGCCGCTCCGGCCCGCCGCACGCAGGAGTCCTCCCGGGTGTGGAAGTGCGACGACCGGCTGCACACGACGTACGGGGTCGGGCGCTGGCCGGAGCTGGGCCGCTCGGCGACGCCGTTGCCGCGCCTGGCGTCGGTACTGACGTCCGTACCGGCGCTGGCCTCGACGTTCAGCCTGACCGTGACGGCCGGTGACCGGCACGGCGCTGCCGGGGTGAGCGGGCACGTACGGCTGACCGGGCGTTCGGACGCCGAGCTCTCGCGGGCGCGGCAGCGGCTGGAGGCGGCGGCGCGCGAGATGAAGCTGGGCCTCGTACGGCTGGACCGGGAGCAGCTGCCCGGTGCGGTGGCGACGCTGCCGCTGGGAGGTGCCCGCTGATGGCTTCGGCGACTTCGGCCCTGCGCGGCCTGTACGGACCTCGCCGGGAACGGCATGTGGTGCCGGTCGACGACCTCGGTGCGCTGACGCTGCCGCTCGGCGACGACGGACTGACGGTGGGCCACGACGCGGAGAACCGCCCGGCGGTGCTGGGGCTCTACCACCCCGCGCCGTTCGACGTGCTGCTGATCGGCGGGCTGTGGACGGCCCAGGCGCTGGCGCTGCGGGCGGCCGGTACGGGAGCGCGGGTGGCCGTCGAGACGGGCCGGCCCCAGCTGTGGACAAATCTGGCGCATGCGGCGGGTGCCGGTCAGGAGTGCATGACGCTGCACGATGTCGGGCGGGTGCCGCCGATGGGGGCGACCGTCGGCAGCCCCGTACTGGTCGTGCGCGACTGCGGAATGCGGCCACCGCGCGGGCGGGTCTCCTCGGCGCCCTGGCAGTCGGTGCTGACGCTGCTGCCGTACATGAGCCCGGTGGCCCCTCGGCTGATGAACGCGGCGGGACTCGTCGGCCTGCAGCGGCTCTCTCCCGATGAGGCCGCGCACGCCGCACGCATTCTGGGGCTCTCGCAGACGGATGTCGACGCGCTGCCGTCGATCGGGGACGGAGTCACGCTCTGGTGCGGTGACAATCAGGCACGGCAGTACGTCATGACCCAGCCGACGGAAGCGGAGACAGGGCTGCTGGGGAACCCTCGGCGGGTGGACTGAGAGGGGTCCGTCGCCGTCGCCCTTGGTGGGCTTGGCAGGCTTTGCGGGCTGCGGGCTTGGCGGGTCGGTCGTGCTCGGCGGGTCGGTCGGACGCTCGGGTCGGCTGCGCTCGGCAGGTCGGTCGGACGCTCGGGTCGG
>NZ_NHSG01000093.1:0-3657 GCF_020024005.1 Streptomyces purpurogeneiscleroticus | reverse complement strand
GCACGCCCCCCGAGGTGCAGCCCGACATGGAGCCCGCAGCCGCGGCCGCCCAGCAGCAGGACTACTACGCCACGGCGGGCTACGGCCAGGAGGCGTACGGCTACCAGCAGCCGCAGCAGTACGCCCAGCAGCAGGACCCCTACGGCTACGGCTGGCAGCAGCAGGCCCCGCAGCAGGGGTACGACCCCGCCGCGTACGTCCCGCAGCAGGTCCAGCAGTTCCCGCACGGCGAGCAGCCGCACCATCAGGGACAGCAGCCCCAGCACCACGGGCAGCAGCCCGCCGCCCTGGACGAGACCAGCCTCTTCGACACCAGCATGATCGACCTCGACCAGCTGCGGCAGTACGAGCAGGGGCACTGACCCGCGCAGGGCCGGGCGCCGGCGCGCGCAAGGTCAGCGGTGCCGGGGGCACCGGCCGCGGATTGGGTCAATCGCGACCCGTCCAGTATCCTGGCTGTTCGGTCGCGCATACGTCCGCGATCTGTGCTGCCCGACGACCGCCCCGTGCGGCGCCGGCAGCCGTACCGCCGTAGAAAGCAGGAAGCCATCAACGCCCGCCTCGACCACCGTTCTCCGCTCGTGTTCGATACACGCGAGCTGGGCCGGCGTCCCGGTGCGATGAAGAAGGTGTCCCGCTCCGTCGAGGCCCCCTCGGACCTCGGCAACGAGGTCATCGGCGTGCCCGAGGGTGCGCCGGTGGAGCTCGACCTCCGCCTGGAGTCGGTCATGGACGGGGTGCTTGTCACAGGCACCGCCCGTGCATCCGTGACAGGGGAGTGCGTAAGGTGTCTGGAGCCGCTAGAGCGTGAGCTCGACGCGGACTTCCAGGAGATGTTCTCCTACCCCGACGCCGATGCCCGGGTCCGCGAAGCGGACGCAGGCGACGACGCCGAGGACGAGGAGGACACCCTCTTCCTCGAGGACGACCTGTTCGACCTCGAACCCGTGCTGCGCGATGCGGTAGTGCTCGCACTGCCGATGCAGCCGGTGTGCCAGGACGACTGTCCGGGCCTGTGCTCCGAGTGTGGAGCCCGGCTCGCGGACGACCCGGACCACCATCACGATGCCGTCGACATCCGTTGGGCGGCACTGCAGGGACTCGCCGGATCCATCCAGGACGGCGAGAAGGACAACATGGGCGGCGCCGATGCGGGCGTCGACGAGAAGCAGGAGAAGTAGCCGTGGCTGTTCCGAAGCGGAAGATGTCGCGCAGCAACACGCGCCACCGCCGGTCGCAGTGGAAGGCTGCGGTCCCCACCCTGGTGGCATGCAGCAGCTGCCACGAGCCGAAGCAGCAGCACATCGCGTGCCCCGCTTGCGGCACCTACAACAAGCGCCAGGTCCTCGAGGTCTGAGCGGCTGGTGACGGGCTCTATGTCAGACGCTGATTCGTCGAAGAACTCCTCGAAGACTCCGTCTGCGGACACGGCCTCGTCCCACACGCTTCTGGAAGGGCGGCTCGGGTACAAGCTCGAGTCCGCCCTTCTGGTGCGTGCGCTGACGCACCGCAGTTACGCATACGAGAACGGCGGGCTGCCCACCAACGAACGGCTGGAGTTCCTCGGGGACTCCGTCCTGGGCCTGGTGGTCACCGACACGCTGTACCGCATCCACCCCGACCTGCCCGAAGGCCAGCTGGCCAAGCTGCGGGCCGCGGTGGTCAACTCGCGTGCGCTCGCCGAGGTGGGCCGCGGCCTGGACCTCGGTGCCTTCATCCGGCTCGGCCGGGGTGAAGAAGGTACCGGCGGCCGGGACAAGGCATCCATCCTCGCCGACACACTCGAAGCGGTCATCGGCGCGGTCTATCTGGACCAGGGCCTCGACGCGGCCTCCGAACTGGTACACCGCCTGTTCGACCCGCTGATCGAGAAGTCCTCCAGCCTCGGCGCCGGCCTGGACTGGAAGACCAGCCTCCAGGAACTGACCGCAACCGAAGGACTCGGGGTCCCGGAATACCTGGTCACGGAGACCGGCCCGGACCACGAGAAGACCTTCACTGCTGCCGCCCGCGTCGGTGGTGTCTCGTACGGCACCGGCACCGGCCGCAGCAAGAAGGAAGCCGAGCAGCAGGCGGCGGAGTCCGCCTGGCGGGAGATCCGCGCGGCGGCGGACGCGACGGCCAAGGCCGCCACGGAAGCCACTACGGAAACCGCCACGGAAGCCGCCACCGGCGGCCCCGCGAGCTGAATGCGCGCCGCGTGCCTCGCGCACGCGGGTCCCCGCCCGACCACCCCTTCACAGGGGCAGGACGGGCGGGGTTTCCTTTTCCCGGCGCTTGGAACCCGCTCCGTCACAGCGCCCCCACCGGACACATCTGCCCTCCCGAGGAGATCCCTTGCCCGAGCTGCCCGAGGTCGAGGTCGTACGGCGCGGTCTGGAGCGCTGGGTCAGCGGCCGCACGATCGACACGGTGGAGGTCCTGCACCCCCGGGCGGTGCGCCGCCACACGGCGGGCGGCGCGGACTTCGCCGCACAGCTGGCCGGCCACCGCGTGGGCGAGGCCCGCCGCCGCGGAAAGTACCTGTGGCTGCCGCTCGCCGGTGACCTCTCGGTACTGGCCCACCTCGGCATGAGCGGCCAGCTCCTGGTCCAGCCGCAGGACGTCCCCGACGAGAAGCACCTCCGCGTCCGCATCCGCTTCACGGACGCGGCGAACGTACCGGACGCGTCGCCCGCGGCCCCCGGTGTCGCGCCCGCCGACGACCTCCCCGCGGACACGGTCGACACCGAACTCCGCTTCGTCGACCAGCGCACCTTCGGCGGTCTCTCCCTCCACCCCACCGTCCCCGGTGACCCCGACGGCCTCCCCGACGTGATCGCCCACATCGCGCGCGACCCCCTCGACGCGGCCTTCGACGACGCCGCGTTCCACGAAGCGCTGCGCCGCCGCCGTACGACGATCAAGCGCGCGCTCCTGGACCAGTCCTTGATCAGCGGCGTCGGCAACATCTACGCCGACGAGGCCCTCTGGCGCGCGAGGCTCCACTACGACCGCCCCACGGCCACCCTCACCCGCCCCCGCACCACCGAGCTCCTCGGCCACATCCGCGACGTCATGACCGCGGCCCTCGCCGTCGGCGGCACCAGCTTCGACAGCCTCTACGTCAACGTCAACGGCGAATCCGGCTACTTCGAACGCTCCCTGGACGCCTACGGCCGCGAAGACGAACCCTGCCGCCGCTGCACGACCCCCATCCGCCGCCGCCCCTGGATGAACCGGTCGAGCTATTACTGCCCGCGGTGCCAGCGGGTGCCTCGGGTGCGCTAGGGCCCGGCGCGCTCAGAACCCGAAGTCCTGGGTCCACCAAGGGCCCGTCGGGGACTGCTGGAGGCCGACGCCGAGGGTTCGGTAGGTGCAGTTGAGGATGTTGGCGCGGTGGCCGGGGCTGTTCATCCAGGAGGCCATGACGGCCTTGGGGGTGGTCTGGCCGCGGGCGATGTTCTCGCCGCCGAGGCCGGTGATGCCGGCGGTCTTCGCGCGGTCCCAGGGGGTGGCGCCGTCCGGGTCGGTGTGGGCGAAGAAGTCGCGGCGGGCCATGTCCTCGCTGAATGACTGCGCCAGGTCGGTGAGGGCCGGGTCCGCGGTGAGCGGGGCGCAGCCCGCTTTGTCGCGTTCCTTGTTGACGAGGGAGAGGATCTGGGCGGGGGCGGAGGA
>NZ_NHSG01000092.1:0-3666 GCF_020024005.1 Streptomyces purpurogeneiscleroticus | reverse complement strand
CCCCCGGTATGCAGCCTCCGGCCACCCCTGTTGGGCAGCCTCCGGCGGCTCCCGGTGCGCAGCCTCCGCCCGGCCCCGGTATGCCGCCGCCCGCCGCTCCCATGGGGCAGCCCGGCGCTCCGGCCGGGCCGCCGCCGGCGTACGGCTATCCGCAGGCGCCGCCGACCGGTCAGCCGACGGTCGGCCCCGGCTACATGGCCGTGCTGCGTTACCGCGCGTCCGACGGCTCCGAGCAGCAGATCATCCGGCGTTCGGCGCCCGGTACGCCGCATCCGGAGTGGCAGATCCTGCACGAACTGCGCGGGCTCAACGTGCCGCCGGAGCAGGTGCTGGAGCTCCACACCGAGCTGGAGTCCTGTGATCTGCCGGGCGGTTACTGCGCCCGAATGATCCGGGAGACCTGGCCGCAGGTGCGGATCAGCCACACCGCCGCGTACGGCCACGACCACGCCTCGCGGCAGCAGGGCGTACGGCACCTGGTGGAGCATCAGGGCGAGCTGCACCAGGTGGCGGACGGGCCCGCCCGTCCGGCGCCGGTGCGGGTGCCGCTGCCGCACCCGTCGCAGATCCAGCTCGTGCCGCCGGTCCCGCCGCAGACGATCGGGCAGGAGCTTGAGCAGGCGTTCGGTCCGCAGGGAGTGTTCCGCTTCGATCAGCGCGCGGTCTCCCGGCAGGGCGTGCCCGACGTGGTGGGGCAGACCCTGGTCTGGGCCGGTGTACCGGTCGATTTCGGCCCGTTCTTCTGGGGGCAGGCGCAGCCGGGCCGTCCGGTGCCCACGCTGGCGGAGCTGGCCCAGGAGCGGGGCGTGCAGCCGGCTCCCGACGCGGGCTCGTACCTGGTCATGGGCTCGGACTTCGGCCGTCAGCTGTGCGTGCAGTACGGCACGGCGCACATCGTTGCGGTGCCGCTGGAGGCCGGTCCCGGTGGGCAGGCGGCGACGCCGCAGTTCGTGAACACCGGGCTGCCGGAGTTCGTGCGCTGCATGGCGATGCTGGGCCGGATGTGGCGGCTGCGGTACGGGCTGAACCCGGAGCAGGCGGGCCGCTGGACCACCGACTTCCAGGTGCAGCTGGCGGCGCTGGACCCGGCGGCGCTCAGTTCGCCGGAGACCTGGTGGTCGGTCCTGCTGGAGCAGATGTGGGACGGCCTGCTCTAGCCGTGGGGCGGCGGCGCTGAGCGCGGTGTCGCCCGTACGGCTGTGACGGTGTGTCATACGTGGCGCTCGACCTGCGAGGCGGGTCGGGCGCCACGATCATGCCGGTATGGCCCCACCGTCCTCGCCGTCCCCACCGTCGCCGCCGCAGCCGAGTTCGACGGCGCTGTACCGCGCGGGGCCCGGGCGGGGCCGTCGCGGGTGGTCCTGGCCGCGGCGGATCGCGCTGCTGGTGACCGTGCTGGTGCTGCTGGCCGTGGCGCTGGCAATCGCGCTGTTCTTCTGGGCGGGCGGTCAGCTGCGCCAGATGGACGCATTGAGCGGCTATCAGGGCCGGCCGGCCGCGGGCAAGGGCACGAACTGGCTCCTGGTGGGCTCCGACAGTCGGCGCGATCTGACCCCTCGCCAGCAGCAGGAGCTGCATGTGGGCCATGACGCGGTGCGCAACACCGATACGGTGATGCTGCTGCACTACGGGGACAGCGGCCCGTATCTGGTGAGCCTGCCGCGGGACAGTTATGTCGCGGTGCCGGGACACGGCAAGAACAAGATCAATGCGGCGTACGGGCTGGGCGGCGCGAAGCTGCTCTCGCGCACCGTCGAACAGGCGACGGGCCTGCGCGTGGACCACTACGCCGAGGTCGACTTCCTCGGCCTGGTACGGGTGGTGGACGCGCTGGGCGGGGTACGGCTGTGCCTGGACGCGCCGCTGAAGGACGAGAAGTCCGGCGCAGATTTCCCGGCGGGCTGCTCGCACATGAACGGCACGCAGGCGCTGGCCTACGTACGCGCCCGCTACAGCGACCCGAAGGGCGATCTGGGGCGGGTGCAGCGTCAGCGGGAGCTGATCAGCGCGGTGTCGAAGAAGATGCTCGGCCCCGGGACGCTGCTGAACCCGTTCCGGACGGTGCCGGCGCTGGACGCCTCGCTGGCGGCGGTGCGCGTGGACGGCCGGACCGGCGTGGTGGACCTGACGCAGATGGGACTGTCGATGAAGCAGGTGGCGAAGGGCTCGGGGACGGCCACGACAGTGCCGGTCAACGGCCCGGGGACGGTGGTCGCCGGCGCGGGGGACGTGCTCGTGTGGGACGCGGAGCGGGCGCGGCGATTGTTCCGCGCCCTGCGCACCGACGAGCCGATTCCGACTTCTGCGGAAAAGTAACGCATCCTTGGGCAGTGATAGGTGCGGAGTGTCGCGTTATGGGCGCTTCGGAACAATCAACAAAGATGTGCGCCGGACCACGTCACTGTCGGAGAGGGGCTTTGAGGGATGAGTGCATCGGTGTCGCCTCACGGATTCGAGGTCGTACGAGGGCGTGGTTACCGTCCGGCGGACGTGGACCGCAGAGTCGAAGGGCTCTCCCTGGACCGCGACTCCTGCTGGGAACGGGCGGCCCGGCTCACCGTGCTGGCCAACGAGATGACCGCGGAGCTGGAACGGCTGCGCGAGTACCTCGCCCATATGCCGCCCCAGACGTACGAATCCCTGGGCGAGCAGGCCCGCCTGATCCTGACCACGGTGGAGTCCGAGGCGGAGCGGCTGCGCACCGAAGCGGCGGCGGACGCCGAGCGGCTGCGGGAGGAAGCGGCGGACTACGGGCGGGAGCAGGGTGACGCCGCCGACGCGTACGCGCTGAGACTCTGCCAGGAGGCCGAGGATGCCGCGGTACGCGCCGAGGAGGCGGCGGAGGCCGAGGCGCGGACGATGGTCGAGGAGGCCGCCAGAGCCGCCGAGGAGGCGCGCCGGGACGCGGAGGAGGGGCTCCGCGAGATGCGCCGGCGCACCGCGGAGGTCCTGGAGGACCAGGAGAAGAGCCTGGCCGAGCGATGGGCGGCGGCGGAGCAGGAACTGGCCGACCAGGAACTGGCCATAGAGCAGCGGATCGCGGACATGGAGGAGCGCGGCGAGGCGCGCATCGTGGAGGTGCAGCGCCACTACGCCAGGATGGAGGAGTCCGCGCGGCACATCGATGAGGAGGCCGCGGCCCGCGCCGCCGAACTGATCGCGGAGGGCGAGGCGGAGGCGGCCCGCGTCGAGCGCGCCACGGAACGCGTCCTGCGCGAGCACGAGGAGCGCCGCGAGGAGCTGCGCTCGCACATGGCACACGTACGCAGCAGCCTGGCCACCCTCATGGGCAAGGACCCGGACACGGCGGAGCAGGAGCACGAGCAGGGCTACGAGCAGGGGTACGAACGGGAGCCTGACGCCGGGCACGTGTACGACGTGGCGGCGGATGGCGGGGAGGGCGTACGGGAGCACACCGAGGCGCCGTACGAAGAGCAGCGGGACGCGTCGCACGAAGAGCCTCCGGGCGCTGGGCACGAAGGGGCCGCGGACGCTGCGTACGAAGGCGGCGCGGACGCTGCGTATGAAGGCGCCGCGAACGCCGGGCATGAAGGCGGCGCGGACGCTGGGCATGAAGGCGGCGCGGACGCTGCGTACGAAGAGGCACTCGCCCCCGAAGCCGCGCCCGTCCCCGAAGCCGTGCCCGTCCCCGAAGCGGTGCCCGCC
>NZ_NHSG01000091.1:0-34846 GCF_020024005.1 Streptomyces purpurogeneiscleroticus | reverse complement strand
CCCCGCGCCCCTACCTGCACCCCGTGACCACCCTGCGCGGCACGCCCGTCACCGCGCTGATGCCCGCCGACCACCCGCACCACCTCGGCGTGGGCGTCGCGGTCCCGGACGTGGCGGGGCACAACTTCTGGGGCGGCCGGACGTATGTACGCGACCGGGGGCCGACCGAGCTCGACAACCACGGCGTGCAGCGGCACACCGGCTTCAACCTGTGCGACCCCGACGGCTTCGTACAGGAGCTGAGCTGGAGCGCGGGGGAGCACGAGCTGCTGCGCGAGCGACGTACCGTCGCGGCCACCGAACTGGACAACGCCGCCTGGGCGTTGGACTTCACCTTCTCCCTGACCAACACCACCCCCGGCCCGTTGTCCCTGGGCAGCCCCGCGACCCACGGCCGCCCCGGTGCCGCGTACGGCGGCTTCTTCTGGCGTGCGCCCAAGGAGGCCGACCTGCCCGAGGTGTTCACCGCTGACGCCGAAGGGGAGGCCGCCGTGCACGAGAGCCGCGCCGACTGGCTGGCGCTCGCCCAGCGGGACTGGACGCTGGTCTTCGCCGGCGCGACCGGGCCGACCCGCCACGACCCCTGGTTCGTGCGCACCGCCGACTACCCGGGTATCGGCTCCTCGCTGGCCTACCGGGAGCGGTTACCGATCGCCCCGGGCGACACCGTCGTCCGCCGGATCGTCACGGTGGTCGCCGACGGCCGTCTGCACCGTGACGAGGCCGCGGCGCTGGCGAGAAAGGCGGTGACGGCGTGATCCCCACCGACGGGCACGCTGCCTGGCTCTCAGCCGACCGTGGCGACGGCACCTACCGCAATCCCGTCCTCGCCGCCGACTGGTCCGACCCCGACCTCGTCTGCGTCGGCGACGACTACTACCTGACCGCCTCCAGCTTCGGCCGCGTCCCGGGGCTGCCCCTGCTGCACTCCCGCGACCTGGTCAACTGGACCCTGATCGGCCACGCGCTGGACCGCCTCGAACCGGCCGCGGCCTTCGCCGCACCGCGCCACGACTGCGGCGTGTGGGCCCCCTCGATCCGGCACCACGACGGCCGCCTCTGGATCTTCTGGGGCGACCCCGACCACGGCATCTACCAGGTCAACGCCGAGAACGCAGGCGGCCCCTGGACCCGGCCGCACCTCCTCAAGGCGGGCAAGGGCCTGATCGACCCCTGCCCGCTGTGGGACGCGGAGACCGGCGAGGCGTACCTCGTACACGCCTGGGCGAAATCCCGCTCCGGCATCAAGAACCGGCTCACCGGCCACCGGATGCGGACCGACGCCACCGGCCTGCTCGACGACGGCACCACCCTCGTCGACGCGGACCGCATCCCCGGCTGGTTCACCCTCGAAGGCCCCAAGCTGTACCGGCACAACGGCTGGTACTGGATCTTTGCGCCCGCCGGGGGAGTGGCGACCGGCTGGCAGGGCGCCTTCCGCTCGCGCGGCTTCTTCGGCCCGTACGAGGAGCGCGTCGTCCTCGCGCAGGGGGACACCGACGTCAACGGACCGCACCAGGGCGGCTGGGTGCGCACCCCGGCCGGCGAGGACTGGTTCCTGCACTTCCAGGAGCGGGGGGCGTACGGGCGCCTCGTGCATCTCCAGCCGATGCGCTGGGACGCGGAGGACTGGCCGGTCATGGGGGCGGGCGGCACACCGGTACGCGTCCACCGGAAACCGGCGTTGCCGCCGCAGCCGCCCGCCGCTCCGGCCACCGACGACGACTTCCCCGGCGGGCGGTTCGGCCGACAGTGGCAGTGGACCGCCAATCCTGCCGACGGCTGGGCGCCCCCGCACGGCGGCGACGGCCTGCGGCTCACCTGCGTCCGTACCCCCGACGCGCACGACCTGCGCCGGCTGCCGAACATCCTCACCCAGCGGCTGCCCGCGCGGCCCGCCACCGCCGAGGTCGAACTGCGGCTGGAGAGCACGGAGCCGGGTGCCAAGGCCGGGCTCGCCGTGCTCGGCGACGCCTTCGGCTGGATCGGGCTGGAGCGCGCGGCGGACGGCACCGTGCGGCTGGTCCACCGGTTCGCGGAGGCCGTGGCCGAGGGCGAGCGGGACGCCGCGCATCCGCGGCACGCGCCGGACGGCCGGGCCCGGCTGCGGATCACCGTGGGACCGGGCGCGCGCTGCCGCTTCGCCGCCGACACCGGGGACGGCTGGACACCGTGCGGGCAGGTCTTCGCCGCCACCCCGTGGCGTTGGGTCGGCGCCCTGCTGGGCCTCTTCGCCACGGCCCCCACCGCCGCGAGCCGCCCCGGCGCCGCACTGTTCACGCACTTCCGCGTCACCTGTAACTCGGCCGACTGAGGCCATCGTTCCGTCCGTACGCCTGTGGGAGCCGCCATGCCGTACCTTCGTAGTAAGCGCTTGCCGACCAGAGTGCTGGCCGTCACGGCCGCCCTCGCGGCGGCCCTGGGCCTGGGGGCGCAGGCCCCCGCCGGGGCTGCTGAACCACCACGCCCGCCGGACACCACCGCCGCCCAAGGCCCGTCCGACGACCGCCCGCACGGCTTCGCCTCCCTCGCCGGCGGCACCACCGGCGGCGCGGGCGGCAAGGTCGTCACCGTCCGCACCCAGGCCGACCTGGCCAAGTACGCCGCCGCCGACGAGCCGTACATCATCCGCGTCGCCGCCGCCATCGACGTCGCGCCGTTCGGCTCGGACATCGACGTCGCCTCGGACAAGACGATTGTCGGCGTGGGCACCAGCGGCGAGATCGTCCACGGCGAGCTGCATCTGAACCCCGGCACGCACAACGTCATCATTCGCAACCTCACCATCCGCGACTCCTATGTGGAGGGCGACTGGGACGGCAAGACCACGGACTTCGACGCCATCCAGATGGACTCCGTGCACCACGTCTGGATCGATCACAACCGCTTCACGCACATGGGCGACGGACTGCTCGACGTCCGCAAGAACAGCGAGTACATCACCGTCTCCTACAACCGCTTCGACACCCACAACAAGGCGTTCGGCATCGGCTGGACCGATGACGTCCGGACGCAGATCACCATCGACCACAACTGGTTCCGCGGTACCAAACAGCGCAACCCGTCCGCCGACAACTGCGCGTACGCGCACCTCTACAACAACTACCTCTCCGCGCAGGTCGACGACGGCGATCCGGTGTGGTCGTACGGCAACTACGCGCGCGGCCGCACGAAGATGGTGATCGAGAACAGCTACTACGAAGGCGTCCAGCACCCCCACCAGGCCGATGAAACCGCCGAGTTGGTGCAGCGCGGCTCCGTGCTGAAAAACACCACGGGACGGCACGACACCCGCGGCACCGCCTTCGACCCGCACGCCTTCTACCCCTACCGGCTCGACCCGGCCGCCGCCGTGCCGGCGCTGGTGAAGAAGTTCTCCGGCCCGCAGCGCAGCCTCGGCACCGACACCGTCCTGCACGTCCCCGCCGATTACCCCACCGTCCAGGCGGCGGTCGACGCAGTGCCGGCCGGCAACGACGGCCGGGTCACGCTGGCCCTCGCGCCCGGAACCTACCGCGAGCAGGTGCGGATCCCGGCCACCAAGCCGGACCTCACCCTCCTCGGCACCGGTGACGACCGCGCGGACACCGTGATCGTGTACAACACGCCCAACGAGTACGGCGGCTCGTCCGGCAGCGCCACCGTACTGATCGCCGCGCGCGACGTGACGGTGCGTCACCTCACCGTCGTCAACGACTTCGACGAGGCCGCGCACGACCTGAACAGCGAACAGGCGCTCGCCATGAAGACGACGGGCGACCGGATCGTCTTCGAGGACACCGCCTTCAAGGGCAATCAGGACACCTTGATGACGGACAGCCCGAGGCTCGACACGGTCAGCCGGGTGTACGTGCGCGACTCGTACGTCGAGGGCGACGTCGACTTCCTCTACGGCCGCGCCACCACCGTCATCGAGAACTCGCTCATCAAGGCGCTGAGCCGCGGCTCGGCCACCAACAACGGCTATCTCACCGCCGCTTCGACCTGGAAGAACAACCCGTACGGGTTCCTCATCACCGGCTCCCGCGTCATCAGCGACGCGCCCGTCGGCACCTTCCACCTCGGCCGCCCGTGGCACCCGGGCGGCGAGCCCGACGCGATCGGCCAGGTCCTCGTCCGGGACACCGAGCTGTCCGCCGCGATCAAGGCTTCGCCGTGGACCGACATGGGCGGTTTCTCCTGGCGGGACGCCCGCTTCAGCGAGTACCGGAATTACGGCCCGGGCGCGGCGGTCACCGCCGACCGGCCGCAGCTGAGCACCGAGGAGGCCGCCCGCCACGAGGTGGCCGACTACCTGGCGGGCACGGACGGCTGGGTCCCGTACCGCCGCTGACCACCCTTTCGTACGAGAAGAGACGAGCCGACCATGAACAGCAACCTCCGCAGGGGCGGACACTCCCGGCTGACCGCCGTACTCGCCCTCACCGCAGCGCTCGCGCTCACCGCCACCGCCTGCGGCGACGACGGCAGCGGCGTCGCGGGCGAGTCCGGCGCCGAGGGCTCCGGCAAGGGCAAGATCACCTTCTGGGACAACAACGGCGGCGTACGCACCGACATCTGGAAGGAGATCATCAAGGACTTCGAGAAGGCGAACCCCGACATCGACGTCGAATACGTCGGGATCGCCGCCACCGAGGCACAGTCCAAGTACGACACCGCCATCCAGGGCGGCGGCCTGCCCGACGTCGGCGGCATCGGCGCCGCGATGCTCGCCGGTATCAGCGCCCAGGGCGCCCTGGAGCCGCTGGACGGGCGCATCAAGGACAGCGCGCTCCACGGGAAGCTGAATGAGCGCATGGTGGAGGGCGTCCGCTCGGCGGCGGGCGGCAAGCAGCTCTACACCGTCCCGATGCACGCGACCAATGGCGTGCTGTACTACCGCACCGACCTGTTCAAGGCCGCGGGGCTGCCCGCGCCCACCACCTGGTCGGCGTTCTACGAGGCGGCCGAGAAGCTCACCGACAAGCGGGCCAACAAGTTCGGCTACACCATCCGCGGCGGTGCCGGCTCCATCGCCCAGGCGCTGGACGCGATGTACGGCCAGTCCGGCATCACCAGCTTCTGGGAGAAGGACGGCCTGCACACCACCGTCGACGACCCGAAGAACGTCGCGGCGCTGGAGAAGTACGTCGCGCTCTACAAGAAGAACACCCCCGCCGCCGACATCAACAACGACTTCACCAAGATGGTCGCCCAGTGGGACAGCGGCGAGATCGGCATGCTCAACCACAACATGGGCTCCTACCAGGACCATGTGAAGGCGCTCGGCACGAAGAAGTTCCGCGGCATACCGAACCCCACACTGGACGACGGCACCCGGGTGATGGTGTCCAACCCGGTCGACGGGCTCGGTCTCTTCAAGTCCGGCAAGAACAAGGCCGCTGCCTGGAAGTTCATCGAATTCGCCGCCTCGCACGAATCCAACAGCAAGTGGAGCGAGTCGGCCGGCACCATCCCGTCCCACCTCGACGCGGCCGAGGACGACTGGGTGCAGAAGTCCGAGACCACCAGGCTCGGCGCCGAGGCGCTGAACAGCGACCACACGAAGATCGTCGACCTGCCGTACTACCTGCCCGACTGGAACACCCTCTCCAAGGCCGACAACGAGCCCGCCTTCCAGAAGGTGCTGCTCGGCAAGACGACACCGAAGGACTTCCTGGCCTCCTTGGCCGACCAGCTCGACACGGCCCAGGCCGAGTGGAAGCAGCAGAACAAGTGACCGTCACGCGGCGCCAGGTGGCCGCGGCGCTCGCGGGCCTTCCGCTCGCGCTCGCCGCGGCCCCGGCCGCCCTCGCGAGCCCACCTCCGTGGAGCGCCGCAAGTTCGACGCCGGGGGCAACGCCCTGCCCACGCACGGCGCATACCCGGCTGCGATGCGGGCCCTGGCCGCGGAGGCGGACGTCCCGCTGCTCGACATCCAGGAACGCTCCCTCGCCCTGTGGCAGAAGCTCGGCCCCGAGGAGACGAAGACGTACTTCAACGCCTGACCCCGACGCACGCCGGAATCGTCTGCATTCCCGCCGGTTGCCGAGACCGGTGATTCTGCCGATGTGCGAAGGGGCTGCACGGCGCGAAAGTGACGGTCGTCAGTGACCGTTACCGAGAGGAACCGTCGTGCAGCAGCACACCAGTGTGTCCGTGCGCATCCCGGAACGGCAGGGGAGCAGCCGGCTCAGAACCCGGCTGACGCGGTGGGGGCTGGCCGGCCTCCTGGCCGCGGGGACCCTGCTCACCGCGCAGGCCGGGCCGGCCGGGGCCGCGGAGAATCCGTACGAGCGCGGCCCCGAGCCCACCGTCGCCAGCATCGAGGCATCGCGCGGCCCCTACGCCGTCTCCCAGACCAGCGTCTCCTCCCTGAGCGTCACCGGCTTCGGCGGCGGCACCATCTACTACCCGACCTCGACCAGCGACGGGACCTTCGGCGCCGTCGCCATCTCGCCCGGCTACACCGCGTACCAGTCGTCCATCGCCTGGCTCGGCCCGCGGCTGGCCTCCCAGGGCTTCGTCGTGTTCACCATCGACACCAACACCACGCTCGACCAGCCCGACAGCCGGGGCCGCCAACTCCTCGCCGCGCTGGACTACTTGACGCAGCGCAGCTCCGTCCGCGACCGGATCGACAGCAGCAGGCTCGGCGTCATGGGTCACTCGATGGGCGGCGGCGGCTCGCTGGAGGCCGCCAAGAGCCGCCCGTCCCTGCAGGCCGCGATCCCGCTGACCGGCTGGAACCTCGACAAGACCTGGCCGGAGATCAGCACACCGACGCTCGTCGTCGGCGCCGACGGCGACAGCGTCGCGCCGGTCGCGACGCACTCCGAGCCGTTCTACGAGAGCCTGCCCGGCTCGCTCGACAAGGCGTACCTGGAGCTGAACAACGCGACGCACTTCACCCCGAACACCTCCAACACGACGATCGCGAAGTACAGCATTTCGTGGCTCAAGCGGTTCATCGACAACGACACCCGCTACGAGCAGTTCCTCTGCCCGCTGCCGCGGCCGAGCACGACGATCGAGGAGTACCGGGGCAACTGCCCGCACACATCCTGATCCCGCCCGCGGGGCACCGGGGACGGAGGGGTTCCGTGAGCGTTTACGCGCCAGTAACGTGGCGGTCGTGACCGGACCGAAGACCGTGCCCGGAGCGAATCCCCCGCACCGGCGGGTGACGCTCGGCCCGTTGGGCAGGCTCGCCGCGGCCGGCCTGCCCGACGACCTCCCCGAGGGCACCCGCCGGCTCCTGCTGCTGGCCGCGGCCGCGCAGGAGCAGCATCCCGACGGGCCCGGCGCCGACGCGGCCCTCGTCCTGCGGGCCGCCGCGGCCGCCGGGCTCGGAGCGGCCGCGCTGGAACCGGCGGAGACGGCGGGCCTGGTCCGCACCGCGGGGGAGCGGATCCACTTCGACAGTGAGGTGCTGCGCCGGGCCCTGTACGAGGCCGTGCCGCTCGCCCGGCGCCGGGCGGCCCACGCGCTGCTGGCGTCGGTGAGCGCGGCCGACCGGGACCGGCTGCCGGGCCTGCTGCACGGCGCCCTGGCGGCCGACGGGCCCGATCCCGGCCTCGCCGGGCGGCTGGCCGCCGCGGCGCGGACCGCCGGGCCGCACGTCTCTCATGACGAGCGCGCGGTGGCCCTGGCCGTCGCGGCGCGCCTCACCGGGCACGGCACCGACCGTGCCACCCGGCTGACCGAGGCGGCCGACCACGCCCGTTTCGCCGGCCGGCCCGACCGGGCGCGCGCCCTGCTCGCCCCCGTCCGCGCGCTACCCGCCGCGGCGCCGGTCCGCGGCCGGGCCGAACTCGTCCACGGGCTGCTGTCGTTGCGCGACGGCCCGGTCGCCGACGCCCGCGAAGAGCTCCTCCTCGCGGCCGGCCTGCTCGGCCCTCACGATGCCGCCGCCGCCCTGACGGCCCGGCTCGCGGCCATGGAAGCGGCCTGGGCGATGGGGGACGCGGCGGCTTATGTGGAGGCGATCGGCGAGGCACCGGAGGGCGTGGAGGCCGGCGCCCGGGGAGGCGTGGCGGTCGGCGCCTCGGGAGGCATGGACCCCGGCGGCCCGGGAGGCGGGGCTCCCGACACTCTCGACGACTACCGGGCCGGTATGGCCGCCGTACTGAGCGGGCGGCTCGGCGCGGGCGTCGGGCCGCTGCGGCGACTGCTCGCGCGGTCCGGGCGCGCCGAGGACCCCGAGGTGCTGCTGCGGGCCGGGGTCGCCGCGCTGGTCGTCGGCGACCTCGCGGCGGCCTGCCGGGTCAACGCGCGCGCCCTCGCGGCCGCCCGCGCGCTCGGCCGCACCACGCTCGTACCGCAGGCCCTGGAGCACCTGGCATACGGGGAGCTGCGCGCCGGCCGGCACCCACGGGCCCGCGTGCACGCCGAGGAAGGGCTGCGCACCGCGCACCTCACCGGACAGCGCAACATCGCGGCCCATCAGCACGCGATCCTCGCCCTCGTGGCCTCCGTCGAGGGCGACACCGAGGCGCTGACCGCGCACGCGACGGCGGCCGGTGCCGTCGCCGGCGCGCACGGGCTGGTCCAGGTGTCCACGCTCGTCCGCTGGGCGCTGGCCAGGGCCGACCTGGGCGCCGGCCGCGTGGACGAGGCCGCCGCCCGGCTCGGCCCGCTGGTGCGGCCCGGGCCCCGGCAGGGCCACTTCGCCGTACGCATGCTGGCCGTGCCCTGCTACACCGAGGCGGTGGTGCAGGCGGGTACGCCCGGCGCGGCGCGTACCGCCGTCGAGGAGTTCGCGGTCTGGGCCGCTCTCGGCGCCGACCCCGCGGCCCCGGCGCAACTGGCCCGCTGCCGCGCACTGCTGGCCGGAGCCGGGGCGGGATCCGGAGCCGGAGCCGAGGGGCGCGACGCGGCCGCGGCCGACGCGTACTTCGAGGCGGCCCGCGCTCACCACGACGACACCATCAACGACTTCGAGCGCGCCCGGACCCTGCTCCTGCACGGCAAATGGCTGCGGCGCAGACGCCGGCCCGGCCCGGCCAGGGGGCTGCTGCGGGACGCGCTGGTCGCCTTCGAGGGGTGCGGGGCGCGCGCCTGGACCGAGCAGGCCCGCGCCGAACTGCGCGCCACCGGGGAAGCGCCATCCGCCGGCCGCCCGGCACCGCTCGCCGGACTCACCCCGCAGCAGCTGCGGATCGCCCGCTGTGTGGCGGAGGGCGCCACCAACCGGGAGATCGCGGTGCGCCTGTCCGTGAGCCCGCGCACCGTCGACCACCATCTGCGCAACATCTTCGCGGCCCTGGGCGTACGCTCCCGGTTGGAGCTGGCCCGCCTGGTGGACCGCGCAGAACAGCCCACCGCACCCCTGTAAGCACCCCTGAAAGCCCAGGTCTTACGCCGCGGACGGGGAACTCACCGGACGACGCGCAGCCAAAGGTTCGTCGCCTGCGGTGTCCGGGTGAGCTCGATGCGTTCGAGCGGGACGTTCGCTCCTCCCGGCTGGTCGAACAGCCGGACGCCGTCGCCGAGCAGTACGGGGACGATGCTCACGAAGATCTCGTCGAGTGCGCCCGCGGCGAGGCACTGCTTCGCGACGTCGGCGCCGAGGACGTTGACGTACTCCTTCTCGCCGGCGGCGGTCTTGGCCGCGGCGATACCGCTGCCGAGGTCGCCGACGAAGGTGATGCCGGGCACGGCGGTCTCCGGCGCGTGGTGCGTGAGCACGAACTGCGGTCCTTCCCAGCCGCCGCCGAACGGCTCGCCCTCCTGGGGCGTGCCCTTGTACGGATCGTCGCCGCGGAAGGTGCGGTTGCCGATGAGCAGGGCACCGGTTTCCCTGATGAGCCGGTTCACCGTCGGGCCGGGCCCGAAGTAGCGGGTCAGCCAGGACATGTCCCCGTCGGGGCCGGTGATGAAGCCGTCCAGCGACATGGTCGCGGAGTACAGCAGCTTGGCCATGGCCTGCTCCAGGGGAAGCGGGAACGCGCGGCACGGGATGCTCGCCCAGTATGCCGCTCCGCCGGCCGTCCGCGGCGGCTCACCCGGCAGCCGGCGGGTCCCCCCACGGCATTTCCAGCGCGGCCCGGAGCGCGTCGACCGTTTCGCGGCCGATGCGCTCGGCCAGCTCCTGCTCCAGCCGCTCCAGCGTGCGCAGTGCCCTGCCGTGCGCGCGGGCGCCCTCCGGTGTGCGGCGGATCAGCCGCTGCCGGGCGGAGGCGGGGTGGGATGCCTGTTCCAGCAGGCCGGCGGCGACCAGGCTGTGCACCGCCTGGTGGGCGGTCTGCCGGGTGACGCCCATCCGGCGGGCCAGCTCGGACACGGTGGTGCCGTCCTCGTCCAGTACGGCGAAGAGCTGGAGCTGGGTGGGGGAGACCGGCGGGGTGCTGTCGTCGCCCATGGCCGCCAGGAGGGCCTGGTCGAACCAGTTGCGGGCCTCGCCGAGCAGCTGGGGGAGGTTGCGGCTGATGTCCATCGGTGTCAGGCTACCTGACGTAATGCATGTCAGGCTGCCTGACATGGATGCCGTACGCCTCCGGGAGAACCGATGACTTTTGAGTACGCCACCCGCTACCGGCGCGCCTCGCGCATCCCCGCCGAGCCGGGCAAGCCCTACTTCATCGAGAAGGGCGAGGGCGACCGCGCCCACCTGTTCGGCGACCTGATCACCATCTACACGGGCGGCGAGCAGACCGAGAACACCTTCAACTTCTTCACGGTCGAGGGTCCCAAGGGCGACATCATCCCGGCCCATGTGCACGCCGACACCCACGAGGTCTTCTACATCACCGCGGGCGCCGTCCGGCTGTTCGTCGAGGACACCGAGGGCGAGCAGCAGGAGAAGCTGCTGACCACCGGCGACTTCGGCTTCGTACCGAAGAACTGCGCGCACGCCTACCGCATGGAGCGCCATCACAGCCAGGTCGTCGGCGTCGCGGCCGGTCCCGGCGGCACCTTCGAGCGGTTCTTCGAGAACCTCGGCGCGCCCGCCGAGCAGCTGGGCCTGCCGCACGAGCCCGTGATCCCCGCGCCCGAGAAGTTCGGCACCGTGCCGCAGGAGTTCGACGTCCGGTTCCTGCCCGACCACCAGTGGCGCACCCGGTGAGCGCCGCGCTGCGCGCGCTGATCGCGGCGCCCGCGCCCGAGGTCGCCCCGCTGCCGCCCGCAGCGCACTGCGCCCCCGGCGTGCGGCTGCTGCGCGGCGTCCCGTATGCCGTACCGGCGGGCGCTCGCCCCCTGGAGCTGGACCTGTGGCTGCCCGAGGAGCCGGCCGGCGGTCCGGTGCCGCTGGTGCTGTACGTGCACGGCGGCGCCTGGCGCATCGGCCGGCGGGACGACATGGGGATGCGGCTGCGGGACTGGGAGCCCGGCCCCTTCGCGCGGATCGCCGCCGCGGGCATCGCGGTCGCCTGCGCCGACTACCGCCTCTCCGGCGAGGCACACTTCCCCGCGCCGCTGGACGACCTGCGCGCCGCCCTGCGCTGGCTCGCGCTGCGCTCCGCCGAGCTGGGCATCGACACCGCGCGGACGGTGGTGTGGGGCGAGTCCGCCGGCGGCCATCTCGCTTCCCTCCTGGCCCTCACCGCCTCGGCCCCGCGGCACGCAGGGCCCGCCCCGGCGGGTGCCGTCATCTGGTACGGCCCGAGCGACCTGACCACCGCGCGCCGCGGCTGGGACCCGCACGACGCGGCCACGCCGGAAGCCGCGCTGCTGGGTGCGGCGCCCGCCACCGTGCCCGGTCTCGCCCGCGCGGCCAGTCCCGTGACACACGCCCACGCGGGCGCCCCGCCCTTCCTGCTGGTGCACGGCGACGAGGACACCATGGTGGCCGACGGTCACAGCCATGCCCTTGCCGCCCGGCTGGAGGCGGCCCGCGCATCGGTCGACCTGTGGACGGTGCCCGGCGCCGACCACGGCTGGTACGGGGCGTCCGACGAGCAGGTGACGGAGATCTTCACCCGCTCGCTGGCCTTCGTGGAGCGGCTGGTGCGCTGAGCCCGCGAGGAATTCAGTCGCGGGCCGGCCGTACCGTGAATCCGCCGCGGCCGTCGAACCGCACCTCCAGTACGGCATCGAACCCGTCCGCCGGCGACGGCCTGCGCAGCCGCCGCCAGGTGGCGCGGACACCGACCTCGGGGACCCGGTCCCGGCCTTCCCGCGCGGCGTTGCGGCGCAGGGAGCCCGCGAGGTCCGGCGGAAACCAGTACGCCGTCACCGGTGCGCCGTACGCGTGGCCCATGGCCACCAGCGGATCCCACTCCGCCGGCGTCGGATTGGTGTTGTCGACCGCCACCGGCCGTCCGGCGGCCAGCGCCTCCGCGACCAGGCGCATCTGCCGTGTCTGCTTGTTCCGGGCCGAGCGGGGGAAGCGGTCCTTGCTCACCAGGGTGTGGCGGCCGGCGAGGTGCTGCTCGTAGAAGGTGGTCTTCCCGGACGCCTGGAGCCCGACGAGCACGGCCAGGACCGGTCCCGGTCCCGTACTTTCCGGTGGCATCCGCCGTGCACCTCCTCCCGCTCCGTTCCGGACCGTCCGGCACTTTCATGGTGCCGGACGGTCCGGGGCGTCACACGGCGCCGGGCGGCGCGGCGGCCAGCCGCAGCATGACCTTGCTGCTGCCGCTCGTCCGGTCGGCGGCGACGGCCAGCGCCTCGGCCGCCCGGTCGATGCCGAAGCGGTGGCTGATGACCGGTGACACGTCGAGGCCCTGGTGCATGGCGAGGAGCGCGTCGTCGATCTCCTCGACGAAGCGGTACGAGCCGATCCAGGTGATCTCCCGCGTGACGAGGTCCCCGAGCGCCGCGGGGACCGCCGCGCCGGGGAGGTTGCCGACCTGCACGACGGTGCCGCCGCGCGCGGTCGCGCGCAGCACCGGGCCGAGCGCGGCCGCGGCGCCCGAAGCCTCGAAGACCAGCTCGACGTCCTCCGGGAGGGCCGCGCCGCTGCCGAGGTCGACCGTCTCGTCCGCGCCCATGGCCCGCGCTACGCAGAGCGACGCGGCGGAGAGGTCGGCGGCTATCACCGCTGCGGCCCCGCGGTGCTTCGCGGCGGCCACCACCAGCGCGCCGATCGGCCCCGCGCCGTTGACCAGTACCGTCTTCCCGCGCACGTCCCCGGCGCGGTGCACGGCGTGCATCGCCACCGCGAGCGGCTCGGCGAGGGCGCCGTGTTCGGTGGTCACGTTCTCCGGGAGCGGCCGGATCTGCGCCGCGCGGACCACGCGGTACTCGCTGAACCCGCCGTCGGTGTGCGGATGGAGGGCCGCCGACCCGAAGTAGCGGACGCGGGGGTGGAGGTTGGTGCGGCCGGCGAGCCGGTCGGGCAGGGGCTCGTCGCCGACCGGCGTCGCCGGGTGGACGGTGACCGGCTGACTCTCCGTCAGGCCGGTGACGCCCTTGCCGAGCGCGGCGATCCGGCCGGCGACCTCGTGCCCGAGGACCAGCGGGTCCTTGAGCACGGCCGTCCCGGTTCCGCCGTGCTTCCAGTAGCCCACGTCGGAGCCGCAGACGCCGCCCCACTCCATGGCGAGGAGCACCTCTCCCGCACCCGGCACCGGGTCCGGGCGTTCGTCGATCCGGAGGTCACCGGGACCGTGCACGACAACCGACTTCATACCGCGTCCTCCAGACGCACCAGGTCACGCCCGCGCGATTCGGGGGCGAGGACGACGGACACCAGGGTGATGAGCGAGTAGCCGACCAGCATCGCTGCGATCGGCCACCAGCTGCCGGTGACGGCGGTGAGGGTGGCCGCGACGACCGGGCCGATGGCGGTGGCGAGGATGCCGCCGATCTCCTTGGCCAGCGCGAGCTGGGTGAACCGGGTCCGCGCGCCGAACAGTTCGGCCATCGTGACGCTCTCCAGCGAGAAGAGGCCGAGGACGCCGACGTTGAGCCCGACGATCATGCCGACCGTCACCCCGGCCGTGGTGCCCGAGGCGATGAGGAACATCACCGGGAAGGCGAGCAGGATGGTCAGCACGGTGAGGGCGAGATAGACCGGGCGGCGGCCGAAGCGGTCGCCGAGCAGCCCGACCAGCGGCACGGTGGCGAAGCCCAGCAACGAGCCGTACACGATGGCGTCGGTCGGGACGGACCGGTCGGCGCCCAGCGTGGTGGCGATGTAGCCGACGAGGAACGTCTGCACCAGGCCGGAGTTGCCGGCCTGCCCGAACCGCAGGCCGAGCGCGAGGAAGAACGCCTTGCCCTTGCGCTGCCGGAGACCGGCCTCGATGACGCTCTCGCGCTCCGGCTCGACGGCCTTGTCCGCCACCGCCGCGGCGGCCTCGGCGCGGGACATGGCCACGCCGTCCACGACGTCGGGCCGCTCCTCGAAGACCGGGCTCTCCTTGAGGTTCCGGCGCAGCCAGACCGCGAAGACCATGAGGCCGAAGCTCAGCAGGAAGGGCAGTCGCCAGCCCCAGGAGACGAGCTGCTCCTCGCTCAGCACGGCGAGCAGTATCGCCCACAGGCCGGAGGCGGCCAGAGTGCCGGAGTTGGTGCCGAGGGAGACCAGCGAGGAGATCAGGCCGCGGCGCTTCACGGGCGCGTACTCGGCGAGCATGACCGTGGCCCCGGCGATCTCGGCGCCCGCGCCGAAGCCCTGGACGAGCCGCAGGGCGACCAGCAGGATCGGGGCGAGGATGCCGATCATGCTGTACGGCGGGAGCACACCGATCAGCGTGGTCGACGCGCCCATCAGGAGGATGGTGAGGAAGAGGACTTTCTTTCGGCCGATGCGGTCGCCCATCCGCCCGAAGTACAGGGCGCCGGCGAGCCGGGCGACGTAGCCGACGCCGTAGGTCGCCATGGCGGCGATCAGCCCGATCGCGGGGCTGACGTCGGGGAAGAAGATCTTGTTGAAGACGATGGCGGCCGCCAGCGAGTAGAGCTGGAAGTCCATGAATTCCATGGCCGTGCCGAGCCAGCCGGAGACGGCTGCTCTGGTGAGGTCGCGCGTCGTTCTTCCGACGGTGCCGTCCGGCTCCGCCTGTGTGGTGTCCGTCATGGGTGAACTCCGTTGTTCTCCGACTGCGTGGGAAGTGTGGGGGGCGGCGCAGTGAAAAGGGGCGGACGCTCCGGGGCGCCCGGCCTCGGCCGGCGGGGTGTCAGACCTCGATCCGGCCGGCCCGCAGCGCGGGGAGCCGTGCGGCGACGGCGGAGACGAGCGCCCCGTCCCCGGCCAGGTCCGCCGCGCCGAGGACACCCAGCAGCCGGCGGACCGCGTCCGCGTCGTCCGGTGCCTCGTGCCAGCAGCGGCCCAGCGCGGCGGCCGCGGGGTCGGTCGTACCGAAGAGCTGCCCGCCGTCGTCGGCGGGGCGGGTGGCGTTCGCCCAGGCCGCGAGGGCGAGTTCGAGCACCGGAGTGGCGGTGGCGGCGGCGCGCAGCGTGCGCAGCGCGTCGAGCCACCGTTCCGGGATCTTCAGGGACCCGTCGGAGCCGATCTGCCGGAGCAGGTGCCGCACACCGGGGTTGCGGAACCGCTCGACCAGGTCGTCCGCGTAGGCCGCCGGGTCGGGGCCGCCCGCGGGCAGCGTCGGGGCGACCTCGGCGCACAGGGCACGGACGAGGCGCTCGGCCCAGCCGGTCGCCAGCGCGTCCGCGATCGTCGTGCGGCCCGCCGCGGCGCCGAGGTAGGCCAGCGCCGAGTGGGAGCCGTTCAGCAGCCGCAACTTGGTGAGCTGGTACGGCACGACGTCCGGGACGAAGAGCGCGCCGTTCAGTTCCCAGGGCGGCCGCGCCCCGGCGAAGGAGTCCGTGAGGACCCACTGCCGGTACGGCTCGCCGACGACCGGCAGCGCGTCGTGCACGCCGAGCGCGGCGCGGGCCGCGCGCAGGTCCGCTTCGGTGGTCGCGGGCACGATGCGGTCCACGATGGTCGAGGGGAAGGCGACCGAGGCCGCCATCCAGTCCAGTACGGCCTGCCGGTCCGGCCACGGCGCGGCCGCGACGAAGTCCCGTACGACGCGGCCGAGCGCGGCACCGTTGGCGGCCATGTTGTCGCAGGAGACGACGGTGACCGGGGCGCCGCCCGCGCGCATCCGCCCGGCGAGCCCGGCGGCGAGCCGCCCGACGACGGTGGTGAGCGGGCCCGCGGCGCCCGCCGCGAGGTCGGCGGCGATCTCCGGCGCCGCGGTGTCCAGGGCGCCCGTGCCATGGCTGCGGTAGTAGCCCTTCTCGGTGATCGTCAGGGTCACCACGGACACCTCGGGGTCGGCGAGCAGCGCGTCGACCCGTGCGGCGTCCGGGCCCATCCCCAGTGCCTCGACGACCGAACCGACGGCACGGGTGACGGTGTCCGCCGCGCGCAGCTCGGTCATCGAGTACAGACAGTCCTGGGCCCGCAGCGCTGCCGCGGTCCGGGCCGAGCGCGGCGCCACGACGGCGATACCCCACGGCTCACCGGAGCGGGCAGCGGCGTTCTCGGTGTAAACGGCCTGGTGAGCGCGGTGGAAGGCGCCGAGTCCGAAGTGGACGATACGGGGGCGCAGCTCGCGGGGATCGACGGGCGGCCGCAGGTGCTCCGGGATGCGGGGGAGGGCGGCGAGGTTCAGCACGGGAGACGTCATGGCGGTCACCAGTCGTGCACCGAGCCGTCGAGGCGGCGCGCGACGGGCAGGTAGCGGGCCTGGTACGGGAAGCGCTCGGCCGCCTTCTCGTCGTACTCGACGCCGAGCCCGGGCTCCTCGGACACGTTCAGCATGCCGTCGGCGAAGGTCACCCCGCTGCGGAAGACCTCGCCCGTCTCGTCCGCGTGCGCCATGTACTCCTGGATGCCGAAGTTCGGAACCGCGGTGTCGAGGTGGACGGCGGCGGCGAGGGTGACGGGGGAGAGGTCCGTCGCCCCGTGCGAACCGGTCCTGACCTGGTAGAGCGCGGCCAGGTCGAAGATCCGCCGCAGATGCGTGATGCCGCCCGCGTGCACGACGCTGGTGCGCACGTAGTCGATGAGCTGCTCGGTGATCAGGCGCTGCACGTCCCAGATGGAGGTCAGTACTTCGCCCACCGCGACGGGCGTCGTCGTGTGCTGCCGGATGAGCCGGAACGCCTCCTGGTTCTCGGCCGGCGTCGGATCCTCCATCCAGAACAGCCGGCAGTCCTCGACCTGCTTGCCGAAGCGGGCCGCCTCGATCGGGGTGAGCCGGTGGTGGACGTCGTGCAGGAGGTGGAAGCCGAAGCCGCAGCGCTCGCGGACCGCCTCCAGATAGGTGGGCGCGAAGCGCAGGTACGCCTCGGTGTCCCAGGGCTGCTCGTCGGGGAGCGAGGTGGCGGCCGGCTCGTAGACCTTGCCCTTGCGCACCCCGTACGTACCGCCGACGTCGGGGACGGCGGCCTGGGCGCGCACGGCCTTGTAGCCGAGCCCGAGGAACCGCTCGACGTCGTCGATCAGCGAGGCGGTGTCCGTACCGCTGGCGTGCGCGTAGACCATCACGCCGTCGCGCGAGCGGCCGCCGAGCAGCTGGTAGACGGGCAGGCCCGCGACCTTGCCCTTGATGTCCCACAGCGCCGTGTCGACGGCGGAGATCGCGGTCATCGTGACCGGCCCGCCGCGCCAGTACGCGCCCCGGTAGAGGTACTGCCACATGTCCTCGATGCGCGCCGGGTCCTTGCCGATCAGCAGCGGTACGAGGTGGTCGCGCAGGTAGCTCGCCACGGCGAGCTCGCGGCCGTTCAGCGTGGCGTCGCCCAGGCCGGTCACGCCGTCCGAGGTCGTGATGCGCAGGGTGACGAAGGTTCGCCCCGGCGAGGCGACGAACACCTCGACACGCTCGATCTTGCTCACAGGTTCCTGCTCCTTCGGGGGTGGTACCGATCGGTGATACTGGCCGACCAGCACTGGTATACAAGCACCGGTCGTACAGGTGCGCAATACTTTTGAAACGTGAATCACCAGCGTGGACGGGAAGGCCCGCGTGCCCCGATACGATGAGCGCATGGCCCGATCGAACCGGCAGCGAACCAGCCGCCGCGCCGTCTACGAGACGCTGCGCCGCAAGGTTCTGACCCTCGAACTTCCCCCGGGCGCCGCGCTGTCCGAGAACGAGCTCGCGGCCGCTCTGGGGGTGAGCCGTACGCCGGTACGGGAGAGCCTCATCCTGCTGTCGCAGGAGGGCCTGGTGCAGATCTTCCCGCAGGTCGGCTCGTTCGTCTCGCGCGTCGACCCGGCCAAGGTCGCCGACGCGCAATTCCTGCGCGAGGCCGTGGAGCTGGCGGCTCTGGACGATCTCCCCGCCGAGCTCGACGCGGACCTCGTCGAGGAGCTGCGGCGCAATCTCGCCGAGCAGGAGCGTCCGGGCCTGGGCCTGGAGGACTTTTTCGAGCTGGACGAGGCGTTCCACCACGCCCTGCTGCGGCTGAGCGGACACGGCAGCGCCTGGGCGACCGTGGTCTCGGCCAAGGGCCACCTCGACCGGGCGCGCCGGCTCGGCCTCTACGACACCGCCACCCCGACGGGCTTCGCCGCCCAGCACGTCGAGATCTTCGAAGCGGTGCTCGGGGGCGACGCGGCCCTCGCCCGCTCGGCCATGCGCACCCACCTCCGGGCGGTCTTCGACGACGTCGAGCGCGTCCGCGCCCGCTCACCCGAACTCTTCGCCAAGGACACCGGCTCGGTCCCGGTCCGCCGCAATGTTGTGGTGTGGGAGTGACAACGACTCGGTGCACGGCATAGCAGTACGGCCCCCGTTCCTCCGGCGCAGGAGGGAAGGGGGCCGCTGTATGAGGGTGCGTCAGAGGCTCGGGGCGCGGTGGGTCGGGCGGCCGTCGAGGACCGTGAGGACGACCGGGAGGTCGGCGAGGTCGGCGGCCGGGGTGGTGAGCGGGCTGTCCGCGAAGGCCGTGAGGTCGGCGCGGTGGCCGACGGCGAGGCGCCCGGCCGTGTGCTCCTCGCCCGCCGCGTAAGCCGCGTTGACGGTCACGGCCCGGAGGGCTTCCAGGGCGGTCAGCGCCTGGCCGGGGCCGTGCGCGGGCTGGGTCAGGTCGCGGGTGGGGCGGCGGTGGCGGGCCCCGGCCATGACGGTGAGCGGCGGGTACGGCGCTATCGGCCAGTCCGAGCCGAGGACGACCGTGGCGCCGGCGTCCCACAGGTCGCGGCAGCGCCAGGCGCGTGCGGCACGCTCCTCGCCGAGCCGGCGGGACCAGTTGTCGGTGTGGTCGGCCCGGGTGAAGTCGCAGCAGTGGGTGGGCTGCATGGACGCGACGACATCCAGCTCGGCGAAGCGGCGCACGGTGTCGTCGGGCACCGTCTCGATGTGCTCGATACGGTGCCGGACCGGGCCGGCGCCCGTGGTGCGGGCCTTCTCGACCGAGTCGAGGGCGTGCCGCACGGCCGCGTCACCGATGGCATGGGTGGCGGTAGGCACGCCCGCGCGGTGCAGCTCGCCGATGACGTGGGTGTACGCGGCGGTGTCCGGCCAGAAGGCGTGTGTGGACTCGCCGTGGCAGTCGGGGCGCTCCAGCCAGGCGGTGCCGTTGTCGATGGTGCCGTCCATGAAGAGCTTGACGCCCGCGGTCCGCCAGAGCCGGCCGCCCGTGCCCTGCTGCTCGATCAGCGCCCGCAGCGCATCCTCGTCGGTGCCGGGCTGGCACCAGGGCGCGACCCGCAGCCGCAGCGGCAGTTCGCCGGCCGCCTCCAGCTCCGCGTACAGGGCGAGGCTGTCGCCGTTGGCGTCCATCGCGTGCCCGCCGGTGAGTCCGGCGGCGGCCATCTCCCGCAGGGCGGTGGCGAGTTGGTCGCGGCGCTCCGCGCGGGTGGGCCGGGGCGCCGCGCGTTCGACGAGCTCGCAGGCGGCGTCCTCCAGGAGCAGCCCTGTGGGCCGGCCCGCGGCGTCGCAGACGACCTCGGCGGCCTGGTCGAAGGTGCGCGGCCCGTCGACACCGGCGAGTTCGAGCGCGCGGGGGCTGGCCAGCATGGAGTGGGCGTCGAAGAGCAGCAGGAGGGCCGGGACGCCGTCCAGTACGGGGGCGAGCGCGGCGGCCTCGACGGGGCGGTCGCCGAAGACGTTCGGGTCCAGGCCCCAGCCGTGCAGCCATGCGCCGGGCGCGAGCGTGCGGACCTCGCGGGCCAGCGCCTCGCGCACGGCGTCCAGGTCGGCGCAGCCCGACAGGTCCAGCCCCTGGGTGAGTTCGGCGCCCGACACCGGGTGGAGATGCCCGTCGACCAGGCCGGGGGTCACCACGGCGCCCTTGAGGTCGATGACCGTGGTCGAGGGCCCGGCGAGCGCGCGCATCCCACGGTCGTCGCCCAGGGCGGCGATCCGCCCGTCCTCGGACACGGCGAGGGCGGTCTCCGGCAGGAACGCGCCGGTCACCGGATCGAGCAGACGGGCGGAGAGCAGGACGAGGGCGGTGCGCACAGCGGCTCCTTGGGGCTGGTCAGTTGGGAGTGGTCCGGATGAGGGCGCCGCTCGGCAGGCCGAGTTCGCGCTCCGCCGTGGTGACGGCCATCCGGGTCACCGCGGGCGGACAGTTGTCGATGACGGAGTTGCTGTAGGCCCCCAGTCCGTCGATCACCACCAGGATCTGCATGGCCACCACCTCCGGGTCGTCCGTGCGGAACTCCCCCCGCTCGACGCCTGCGCGGAGGAGGCCGGACAGGCGTCCGACCCAGGCGTCCTCCTGCACGCCGACCCGGTCGCGCAGGACGGGCCGGTAACGCCTGAGATGCCGGGCATTGATCCAGAGCCGGCTCATGTCGTCGTACGCCTCGCCCGTCGCCCGGGCGAAGAACCGGGCCAGGTGCTCGGTGGGGGTACCGTCGGGCCGCTCCGCCGGGATGAGGCGGTCGAGTTCGGCGCTCGCGGCGCTGCCGAACGCCTCGGCCACGAGATCCTCCACCGCGGGGAAGTAATGACTGATCAACCCCGGGCGGACACCGAGCTGTTCGCCGATCCGCCGCAGCGTGATGCACTCCAGCCCCTCGGTCAGGGCGATGGAGGCGGCCGCATCGACGATTTCCGCACGTCGGTCGGCCGGCGATTTCCGGATTCGCTTCCGCTGAACGCTTGACGGCATACCCCGGATGCTATTGAGTGTCCGACCAATAAACAAGCAGGTGGGCAAGACCAGCACCCCGGAGGGCTCCATGGCGTCCACGCTTCCCGACCCGCAGCCGGACACCCACAGAGCGGACGACGCACCGCCGGCCTCCGGCCGGGCGGGCCGTATCGAGGCCCATGGCATCGACCGCATCCCCGAAACGGAACGCCACGGCAAGGCGCGGGAGCTGTTCTCCGTCTGGGCGGCGGCCAACGTCAACTACCTCAGCCTGGTGGTCGGCGGCGCGCTGATCCTCATGGGCCTGAGCCTGGGTCAGGCCATCGCGGTGCTCGTGGTGGGCAACCTCTTCTGGGTGCTCACCGGATTCCTCGCCGTCTCCGGCCCGGCCGCCGGCGCACCGAGCGAGGTGATCACACGGGCGATCTACGGCATTCTCGGCAACCGCGTGAACAACGCGATCGTCGGCTGGACGATCTCCGTCTGTTACTTCGCCCTGAACCTGTCCGCCGCCGCGGTCGCGGCCTTCTCCCTCGTCGAGAAGGCGGGCATCCCGGCGACCACCGGCGTCAAGATCGCCGTCGTGGTGGTCATCGCCGCGCTCACCCTGACCATCAGCGTCTACGGGCACGCCATGATCATGAAGCTCTACCTTCCGATCACCCTGGTCCTCGCCGCCGTCTTCGCCGTCGTCGCCGTCGGCGTGGTCGGGCACGCCGACTTCTCGTACACCCCAGCCGAGCCGCTGACCGGCGTCGATCTGTGGGCGACCCTCATCGCCGGGGTCACCCTCATCGCCTCGGGCCCGCTGTCCTACACCACCAGCGCGGACTTCTCCCGCTACCTGCCCAGTGCGACGTCCAAGAAGGCGATCGTGGGCTGGACCGCCCTCGGCGGCTTCGTACCGAGCATGATCGTCTGTTCCCTGGGCGCGTTCGCCGCGACCGCGGTCGACATGACCGACCCGCAGACCGCGCTGGAGAAGATCCTGCCCGGCTGGTTCACCCCGGTCTTCCTGCTCGCCCTGGTCCTCGGCACGGTCTCCCTCAACGCACTGACCGCGTACAGCGCCGGGCTGGCCCTCCAGGCCGTCGGCCTGCGCATCCGCCGCTCCGTCAGCGTGCTCTTCGACGGAGCCGCTGCTGTCGCCCTGACCCTGTACGCGCTGCTCGTGTCCAACTTCCTCGACACCGTCAGCAACGTCCTGCAGCTCACCGTCGTCCTGCTCGGCCCCAGCATGGCCGTCTACGCCACGGACATCCTGCTGCGCCGCAACCGCTACGACGGCCTCGCCCTCACCGACGAGACCCGCGGCAGCACCTTCTGGTACACCGGGGGCGTCAACCGGGCCGGTGCCCTCGCGCTCACGGCCGGCACCGCCGCGGCGGCGCTCTGCGTGAACACCCTGTACACCGGCCCGCTCGCCCGCGCCCTGCACGGCGTGGACCTCGCCCTGCCCGTCGGCATCTGCGTGGCCTCGGCCGTCTACGCGCTCATGACACGCCGCGCGTGACTCAGAACCCGTAATCGGCCCAGTTCTCGACGACCCGCTGCCGGGTCTCCGCCGGGAACGAGTGCCGGAAGGACGCGGTGACGCCCTTGCTGACGCCCTCGAAATGCTCGGGCAGCAGACAGCTCATGACGGACTTGCCGCCCCGGCCCGTGCGCACCTCCTCCGGAGTGAGGTAGGGGACCATCGGAATGCCCGGGGCCTCCGGGTAGCTGTACTCGCCGGTGCCGGGGTGGTAGCGGGTTGCCATGGCCCACACCACCTGGTTGATGTCGGTGATGTCGATGTCGTTCGCCACCAGCAGGACCTTGGGCACCAGCCACCCGGTGTGCGAGTGGAAGAGGACGTCGGCCACCGCGTCGGCCAGCTCCCGCTCGCCCAGCCCGCTCCCCGCCAGCCGCCGGATGTCGATGGACACCACGATCCAGCAGGTCGCGGCCTCGTACGAGCACCAGGCCAGATCGACCGGCAGCCCGCTGGAGCGCAGCAGGTCCAGGCTGACGGCGGAGATCATCGTGCCCCAGATGGTGTGGTTCTCCTCCGGGGGCAGGCCCGCCACGCAGACCGGGAGGATGGGATCGTCGCGGTGGGTGATCGCCTCGACGTGGAAGACGGGCTGCTGCTTGCTCCCGGCGAAGGAGTACCCGTGGTACTCGCCCATCGGTCCCTCGGGTGCGGTCTCGTCGGGGCTGAGGTAACCCTCCAGCACGATCTCGGAGTTGGCCGGGACGTACAGGTCGTGCAGCTCCGTGCGGACCACCTCGACGGGGCTGCCGGCGAGGGCGCCGACGTAGCCGTCCTCGTTGACCTCGGCGGGCAGCGGCATACCCGCCGCGGCCAGCGCCGCCGGCGGGGCGCCGAGCACCATGGCCCACGGCGTCGGCAGGCCCTTCTCGCGCCACATGGCGTGGATCATGCCGATGTGCTGCTGCGGCATGGCCGGGCCGACGAGGGTGGTGCGCCCGTGCAGCATGGTGCGGCTGACCGACCAGCTCGTCCACCGCCCGTCGGGGGAGCGCACGACATGGAAGCCGTACGTGCCGAAGTACCGGCCGCCGTCCTGCTGGTGCAGCAACGGGACCGGGAACCGCTCCAGGTCGACATCGTCTCCCGTCAGCACGTTCTCCTTGCAGGGCCCTGTCTCCACCACGCGCGGGGCGACCGGGTCCGCGTGCATGGCGGAGATCAGCTTCTCCAGCAGCGCGCGCGGCGTGGTGTCACGCGCCAGCCCGAAGTGCGCCGCGAGCCGCCCGTACGCCCCCTCGTCGAGCCCGCTCAGACCGGCGGGCGCGCCAAGAATCCGGAAGCCCGGCTCGGCCCCCGTCGGATTGCTGAACAGCGGCGCCGGGCTCCGCGTCTCATAGACCCGCCGGGTAATGGCGCCGACTTCGAGCAGGGGGCTGACCGGCCGCCGGATGTCGACCGCATCCCCGACGGCGAGCGAACTCTCCACAAAATCACGGAAGTTGAGCGCACTGCCGCGTTGCACCATAACCCGACCTTCCCCACTCACCACACACAGTAAGTACGTGTACGTCCTATCTGGTCGACGGTATAGTACGTACACGTCCTAATCAATCGCGGAGGAACGGCGGCGGGCAATGGCACGGAAGAACGCGGACGCGGAACTGCTGCTCGCCGCGATCAGCGGGCTCGGCCCCCTGGCCCGTCAGCTGAGCCAGGTGCACAACCGGCTCTGGTACGAGCAGGTCCACCAGGACCTGACCGGCCCGCAGTTCACGGTCCTGTGCCTGCTGCACACCCGCGGCGCCATGGACCAGGGCACGCTCGGCTCGCTCGCCAATCTCGACAAGTCGACCGCTGCGCCCCTGCTGGACCGCCTGCGCCGGCGCGGCCTGGTGGACCTCGCCAAGGACGACAGCGACAGACGGCGCAAGCTGGTACGCATCACCGACAGCGGCCGCGAGCTGGCCACCCGCCTCGCACCCGCGGTCGTCGAGGTGAGCGACCAGATGCTGGCACCGTTCACTCCGGAGGAACGCGAGCAGTTCCTCGCCCTGCTGCGGCGGGCGGTCGGGGCGCCCGTTACGCCCGGGGGAGGGCCTCGCTGAGGCGTTGGACGCCTTCCTTCAGCTGGGCGGTGCCGGGAGTGCTGACGTAGCTCAGGCGGAGGTGGGGAGCCGGGGGCTCGGCGGTGAAGTACGGGGCGCCCGCGGTGACTGCCACGCCGTGGCGCAGGGCGGTCGCGGCGACGGCGTGTTCGTCGGTGCCGTCGGGGAGCCGCAGCCAGAGGTGGTAACCACCGTGCGGCGTCTGCTGGGGGAGGAGCTCGGGCAGGGCGCTGTTCAGCGCGGTGAGCAGGGTGGTCCGGCGTTCGTGCAGGGCGCCCGCGAGCGCCCGCAGATGACCGGCCCAGGCGGGGGAGCCGACCAGTTCCAGGGCGGTCTCCTGGAGCGGGCGGGGAACGAAGAAGCTGTCGACGACCTGGATGGCGCGCAGCCGCTCCAGCGCCGGGCCGCGGGCGGAAAGGGCTCCGATGCGCAGGCTCGGGGAGGCCGCCTTGGTGAGCGAGCGTACGTGGACGACGACGCCGTCCGGGTCATCGGCGGCCAGCGGGAGCGGCAGCGGCGGGGCGTCGGCGTGCACCAGGCGGCGGGCGAAGTCGTCCTCGATGACGAAGGCGCCGGCTGCCCGGGCGATGTCGAGTACCTCGGTGCGCCGTTGAGGGGAGAGGGAGGTGCCGGTGGGGTTGTGGAAGAGGGGCTGGCAGACGAACGCGCGGGCCCGGGTGGCCTCGAACGCGTCGGCGAGCAGGTCGGTGCGTACACCGTCGGCGTCGACCGGTACCGGTACGGGCCGCAACCCGGCGGCGCGGGCGACGGCGAGCATGCCGGGATAGGTGGGGGACTCGACCAGGACGGGGGAGCCGGGCGCCGCCAGGGCCCGCAGGGCAGTGGTGAGGGCGCTCTGGCCCCCGGCGGTGATCAGGACGTCCGAGGCGTTGAGCGAGCCGCCCGGCCCGCTGATGTCGCGCGCGAACCAGTCCCGCAGCTCGGCCAGGCCCTCCACCGGGGGCCGTGACCACGTGCCGGGCCTGCGGCCTGCCCGGGCCAGCGCGGCGGCCAGCGCCCGTTCCGGCTGGAGAGTGGCGTGCAGATAACCGCCGTTGAGGTCGATGACCTCGGGCGGCGGGGCGGTGAGGGTGGCCAGGACGCCGGCGGCTTCCATGTTGCGGGGGCCCGCGTCGACGGTGGAGTGCGGGGGATCCGCGCTCAGCGCCACCTCCTGCCAGGAGACGTCGCCGAGTGCGCCCGAGGCGCGGCGTGCGGTGGCCTTGAAGACACCGGCGCCGGGCCGGGAGGTGACGAGCCCCTCGGCGGCGAGCGTTGCGATCGCCCGGGAGACGGTCACCGGACTGACCTGATACTGCGTTACCAACGCCCGGCTTGAGGGGAGCTTCTCCCCTTCCGGATAGCGGTTCAGCTCATTCCGCAAGGTCGCGGCCAATTGAGCGACACTGCTACTGTTGTTCATGACGATACAAGATAGCGCTACTCCTTCTTCGACGATAGCGGTCAGCGGTGCTACTGCCCCCGCTGGTACTCCCAGCAGTGGCACCCCCCGCAGTGGGAGCCCGCTCAGCGGTACTCTCCTGGCCGCCCTCGGCGTGGTGTCCTTCTCCTTCAGCTTCCCGGCCACCGTGTGGGCCCTGGACGGCTTCGGCCCGTGGACGGCGACCGGCGTACGCGGTCTGCTGGCGGGGCTGCTCGCCGCGGTCTGCCTGTACGGGGCCCGGGTGCCGGTACCCGGGCGGCAGCACTGGCCGGCCCTGCTCACGGTGGCCGGCGGCTGTGCCATCGGATTCCCGTTGCTGTCCACACTGGCCCTGCAGACCTCCACCACTGCCCACTCGGCCGTCGTGATCGGCATGCTGCCGCTGGCCACGGCCGCCGTCTCCGCCGTACTCACCGGCCGGCGGCCGTCGCGCGTGTTCTGGACGGCCGCCGTGCTCGGTGCCGTCGCCGTGGCCGCCTTCACCCTCCAGCAGAACCACGGCCTGCCGACCCTCGGCGACCTCTACCTCTTCGGCGCCCTGCTGGTGTGCGCCGCCGGGTACGCGCAGGGCGGCCGGCTCGCCTCCCACATGCCCGGCTGGCAGGTCATCGCCTGGGGCGTCGTCGCTGCCCTTCCCGTGTCCGCCCTGGTCACCGCCTTTGCCCTGCCTGCGGAGCCGGTGCAGCTGACCGGCAAGGCGGTCGTCGGCATGGCCTACATCGCCCTCATCTCCCAGTTCGGCGGGTTCGTCGCCTGGTACCGCGGGATGGCCGTCATCGGGGTGCTGAAGGCAAGTCAGATCCAGCTCGCCCAGCCCCTGATGACGCTGGTCTGGTCGGTCCTGCTCATGGGCGAACAGCTCTCGCCCCTCGCCGCCGTCACCGCCCTGATCGTGCTCGGCTGCATCGCGGCCACCCAACGCGCCCGCAGCTGACCCACCGGCGGAGCCGGTCACGGCCGGGTCCTGGAGCGCGTACGGCCGGCTCGCCGGGTCGCTGCGGGACTCCCGGCGGGTTCGGCGGGTCGGCCAGGTCACATCCAGTGACCTATTTACACCCCTCGGAGGGCCCGCTTACGTTCAGCAGATGCCTGATGTAGTGATCGCTTGAGCACAGGCTCTTGAAGCACAGGCTAAGGAGTCGAACAGCGATGGCGCTGTCCGATGAGATCGCCGAACGGCTGCTGACCTCGATCATCGACGGTCACTACCCGCCCGGCACCCTGCTGCCCGTCGAGGACGAGCTGGCGCAGGAGTACTCCGCCAGCCGGCTCACCCTCCGCGAGGCGGTCAAGGTCCTGCGCTCGCAGAACATCGTCCGCATCCACCGCGGCCGGGGCACCTACGTCAACGCCCCCGACCAGTGGACCGCGCTCGAGCCGATGATCCGCGCCGAGGCCCGCCGCCCCGGCGGCACCGTCTCCGAGAAGCTCATCGAGGCACGCGAGCTGATCGAGGCCGGCTCCGCGCGGCTGGCCGCGGTACGCCGCACCGAGGACGACCTCACCGAGCTCGCCGAGCTCCTGGAGGAGATGAAGGAGACGGCCGGCGCGGGCGACACCGATGCCTTCGTCGACGCCGACATCGCCTTCCACCAGGTGATCATGCGGGCGTCCGGCAACGCCTTCGTACCGCTGCTCTTCCAGCCCTTCGGTCGGCTGCTCGTCGACGGCCGCCGGGAGACCTCCGCCGTGCCGCAGATCCGCGAGAACGCCATCGCCCACCACCAGAAGGTGCTCGACGCGCTGCGCGCCGGCGACCCCGAGCAGGCGCGGCAGGCGATGGAGGGGCACATGGCCCAGACCGCGGACGACCTGCGCACACATGTCTTGAAGAGCGACGGCTAGCGAAGACCGACAGCCGGCCGAAGCGCGACGGCCAGTACCCCTCGCGCACCCTTCACCTCCCTTCCATACGGCATCCAGCACGCTCGCCGTCCGGCCGGTACCCCCTGCCCGCACGCCTGCACGAAAGAGCCGAACCATGTCCCACCCCACCCCCGAACCTCTGGGCCACCGCTCCGAGGAGGAGCTGCTGGCCGGGCTGCCGCCGGTGCGCGCCGTCCCCGCCGAGCGGGTCGCCGCGGCGATCGGCGGGCGCCGGCTGGTCCTCCTGGACGACGACCCCACCGGCACCCAGACCGTGGTCGGCCTCCCCGTTCTGACCACCTGGACCGTCGAGGACCTGCGCTGGGCGCTGCGCCAGGACTCCACCGCCTTCTTCGTACTGACCAACACCCGCAGCCTGGACCGGGACGCTGCCGCCGAACGCAACCGGCAGATCGTGCGGGCCCTGGTCGAGGCGTCGCGGGCGGAGGGCGTGGACGTTGTGCTTGCCAGCCGCAGCGACTCCACGCTGCGCGGCCATTTCCCGCTGGAGACCGACGTACTGGCCGACGAGCTGGCCGCGGCCGGTGCCGGTGACATCGACGGTGTGGTGGTCGCGCCCGCCTACATCGAGGCCGGCCGGCTCACCGTCGACTCGCTGCACTGGATGCGTACGGCGGAGGGCATGCTGCCGGTCGGCGAGAGCGAGTTCGCCAAGGACGCGACCTTCGGATACGTCAACTCCCGCCTCCCGGAGTGGATCGAGGAGAAGACCGCAGGCCGCACCAAGGCCGCGGACGTCGTCCGGATCACTCTGGAAGACCTGCGCGTGGGCGGCCCGGAGCGGGTCGCCGAGCTCGGCACGCTGCGCGACCGGCGGACCGCCTCGGCCGACGCGGTCTGCGACGACGATCTGCGCGTGCTCGCCCTCGGCCTCGCGCAGGCCGAGGCGGCCGGCGCCCGCCTGCTGTACCGCATCGCCCCCTCCTTCGTACGGGCCGGAGCCGGCCAGGCCGCGCGCGCCCCGCTCACCGCCGCCGAGATCGGCGCGCCCGCCGCGCCGCACGGCCTCATCGTCGTCGGCTCGCACGTCGGCCTGACCACCCGCCAGCTGGACCGGTTGCGTGCCGACGGCGGTCTCGCCGAATTCGAGCTCGACGTACACCAGTTGCTGGACGAGGGGCGGCGCGCCGCGCACATCGCGGAGGTGACGCGGGCCGCGGCCGACGCGATGGCGGCGCAGGACGTGGTCGTACGGACCACCCGTACCGTCATCACCGGCGAGGACGCGGACGCCTCGCTCGCCATCGCGCGCAGCGTCTCGGCAGCGCTGGTGGAGACGGTCCGCGCGATCACCGCGGCCCGCACCCCCGCCTTCGTCGTGGCCAAGGGCGGCATCACCTCCAGCGACACCGCCACCGAGGGCCTGCGGATCCGCCGGGCCTGGGCGCGCGGCACGCTGCTGCCCGGCATCGTCTTGCTGTGGGAACCCGTCGAGGGCCCCGCCGCCGGCATCCCTTACATCGTCTTCGCCGGGAACGTCGGGGACGACGACGCCTTCGCGCACGCCGTACGACTGCTCAGGAGCCGCTGATGCTGCTGCAGGGAACCGAAGCGCTCACGGCGGCCGCGGGCTCCGGCACCGCATGCGCGTCGACAACCGGACTCTCGACCAGCGGCTCAAGGCCATCCGCCCCAATCTCCGCGCCCAAGACCGGCACATCGCCACCCCGGTCCGAGGCATCACTCACTCCCTCTGGACGGCACGTGCTCGACTTCCAACGCGAGGGCAATCAGACTCAATCGTCATCTTCGCGCGATGGAGGCTCCTTCGTCTCTGCCTTCTGCTGCCAGTAGGTGAGGTCTTCACGCACCACAAAGGTGCCGTCGTGGTCGGGACCCAGCACTCGCACCGCATCGGCAAGCAGCTCCGTCAACGCGTTGACGGAGCCGACCGGATTTCCCATCTTCCCCTGCCAGAGGGCGAGCGTTCTGCGGATGCCGAGGGGTTGGCCGTGGTCGGGGCCCAGCACTCGCACCGCATCGGCGAGCAGCTCGGTCAACGCGGTGATGGCATCAGCCCTATCCCCCGCCTCCCACCGGCAAAGGGCCATCAAATGTCGGGTCTTGAGGGTGTCGGGGTACTCGGGGCCTAACACCCGTATCTGGTCGGCGAGCAGTTCGGTGAATCCGGTAACAGCACCAGCTGCATCCCCCGCCCTCCCTCGCGAAAGAGCGAGAGTCTGCCGGGTGAGAAGGGTGCTGGGGTGGTCGGGGCCCAGCACTCGCAGCTTGTCGGCGAGCAGCTCGGTGTGCGCGGCGACGGCGTCGGCCGCGTGCTCCGTTGCGCTCTGCCAGAAGGCTGCGTTATGCCGGGTACGGAGAGTTTCGGAGTGCTCCGGGCCCAGCACCCGCACCTGATCGCTCAGCAGGTCCGCCAGGGCGGCGACGCCTTTTGCCGGTTCCCTTGCCCCCTGCCAGAAAGCCAGTTCTCCCCGAGCGGTGAGGGTATCGGGGTGATCCGCTCCGAGATGGTGGCGTGTGGTGCGTGCAAGGTGCTGGTAGTACGTGATGGCGCCAGTGAACCGTCCACTGCTGCCAAGGCTGTGGCCGAACTGGAAGAGCACCGGGTGAATGCCGGGGTGGTAGAGAGCGTCCCGCGCGTGGTGGGTGAGAGCGTCGGTGTTGGAGCGCAGGGCCTGTGCCAGGTCGGTGGTATCGCCACCCTCGATGATGTCGGGCCAGGCGGCGAGCAGGGCGTCGGCGGCGACCCGGACAAGGCGATCGTGTTGTTCGGTGGGCAGGTCCTCGCGAGCGACGCGTTGGATGAGAGCATGTACACGCAGTGCGCGGTGGGGGATGCCGGGGGTGTGGTCGGCGAGGCTGAGCCGGTGCAGGCACCGTAGCGCGTCACCGGCGTCGGCGGCGGTCACCTGCTGCTGGCCGACACCGGGGTCACCGGGTTGGGATGTGCGGTGTTCGGTGAGGTAGGCGAGAGCTGGGGGGCTGGTCAAAACGGCATGGGGGATGCCATTGGGGTCCAACATCGCGGCCAGGGCCAGGAGAGGCCGGGCCAGACCGCGCGGGCGAAGCCGCTCGGCGTACTCCAGGCAGAGGGACCAGGTGGCGGCGACGGTGGCGTGGTAATCGTCGGGCAGTCCGCCCGGGTCGGGCAGCAGACTGGGCAGGGTGCGGGAGCGGTCGGCCAGCCGGGCGCGGTAGGCGGCGCAGGACAAGCCGAGGTCAGTCAGGTATGCGGCGGCCTGCGCGAGGGCAAGTGGCAGGTGGCCCAGGTCGGCGGCCAGCCCAGAGATCTGCTGCGGGTCGTCGCAGCAACCGTGGGCGGTGAGGACGGTGGTCAGGTAGGCGGCGGCTTCCTCGGGGGCGAAGACTCCGACATCGATGCGGTGCCGAGCGGGGCCGGTCAGAGCGGCGTCCCGGCGGCGGGTGGTGACCAGCGTACGGCCGCTGGGATTCCGCGGGGGCCACAGGCCTCGCAGGTCAGCGGGATCAGTCAGGTCGTCCAGGACGATCAGCCACCGCCGGTCAGTGGTCTCCGCCCAGTGCAGGAACCGTGCGGCGGCCCGCTCGGGATCCTCGGGGTCGGCCCCCGCTACCTCGATGCCGGCCTGCGCGTAGGTGCTGATGATCGCGTCCCGGCTGCCGGCCGCCACCCAGACCAGCAGATCCAACTGTCCGGTCTGCCAGGCGGTGCGGGCGTGGTGGGCGGCCAGCTGAGTTTTGCCCATGCCCCCGGTCCCAGCCAGCACCTGGCACAGCACCACCGTTTGGCTCTCGCTCATCGCCGCGGCCAGGTACTCGACCGTGGCCCGGTGCTGGAAGCAGTCCGCCTGCCGCGGCACAGGACTCCCGGCCCGGTGCGGCCACGTCACAGGGGCGCGCGGAGTAGCATAATGCGCCACCGTGTCGATGCGCTCGATGTGCAATTCCCCGGCTGCAATCGACTGATTCTGCGCGAAGACGGACGCTTTGGCGCTGATATGCGGGACTTGCCGTGTGGTGCCGAGCGCGGTCAGCCCCTTTTCCCCTCCGGGCCCGGCAGGGGAGGGGTACTGAAGGTCATATCGCGCGCGTGCATTTGTACGGCGGCCGCTGACCCGCTCTCAGCCTGGACATGCGCGTCACCGCCGATGGCAACGTTCTCGTCGCCGACCAATCCGTCTGCGGCGGCCTGGCCGACCAAAGCGACCACGTCACGCAGTTGGGCGGCCGCCCGTTGCCGGTCAACGTCGTTCAGATCCTCCAGCAAGTCTTGGAACCGGGCCTGCCATGAGGCCGCCACCTGGCCCCGCACCCGGTCGGCCTGGTCGATATCGGTGCTCTCCAGCTCGGCTGCCGTCCGATCCAGCCGTTCCAGGAACCTCGCCTGGGCGGCATCCGGTGCCGGGCCGCGGCCGAGGAGACGGGCCACCCGCTCCCGGAAACTCTGCCAGGCGTCCGTGCCTGCCGCCTGGGCAACCGCCACCCCGGCCGCAGAAGCCAGAGCCATCAATGCCTGATCCAGCATGCCGCCCCCTATGCCGATCCGAGCACAAGCACCTCTTACCGGCATAGGCAGCGTACTGCGCCGACCGCCCCGCGTGACCGGCCCGTCAGACGATTGCCCGCGCCGTCGACAGCCCCCTTCCTCACAACATCTCTTGTCCGGCTGTGGTGGTGGACATGCTTCACCACTGGATCCGCAGCCGGGGGAGAGGATCCTGGAATTCGGCACGGGGGCGGGATACAGCACGGCCCTGCTCGCCCAACGTACCGCCCCCTAGCACATCGTCACCGTCGAGATCGACCCGGGCTTGGCGAAGCGTGCCGAGGAACGATTGCACACCCTCGGTCTGGCCCCGCAGGTAGTGGCCGGCAACGGCGAGCAGGGGGACCCCGGCCACGCCCCGTACGACCGGATCATCTCCACCACCGCGGTACGGGAGATCCCCTGTGCCTGGTTGGAGCAACTCCGCCCAGGCGGCGTACTCCTCACCCCGATCGACACCCCGTTCGGCTGCGACCCGCTGACCCGCATGGTCGGTGACGGGCACGGCGGCGCGGAAGGTCACATGGTGGGCGGGACGTCCATGAAGGTGCGCGGGCAGCGCACGGCGCGTTCTTACGGAGAACTGGGCTGGCCGTCCTGGGAAATTACCGGGTGAGTGCAGGCCCCGAAGGGCAGCGGATCCGAACCGCGCCGTAAGGGAGCGGGAAGAGGAGAGCCGCCGCTGGCGCCGACCGACATCATCGCCATACCACCCGCTCGGCACCAGAACGATTTCGATGCCCTAAGGCGCTCGAGAAGCATGCCAGCAGACAGATGGACCGAGGTGCGGAGCTCGATTCGCGCCTCTCCGCGGCTCCCTGCACCGCGTCAGGCACTCTGGCTCAGAAATGACACGGAGCCGAGACTGCAACGAGTGACATGGCGTGAGACACCCAACGGCCAGGCCGTTCCTGATGGCTCTCGGCGGGTGATGGGCCTAGCTTCGGCGCGGGAACGCGCCAGACATCGTGCGGCGTCATGAATTGACCGACGCGCAGTGGCGAACGATCGAGCCGCTTCTGCCGGTGGGGGCAGGCCCGGCGGGCAGTGGGCCGACCATCACAAGGTGATCAATGTGGTGCTGTTGCGGGCCCACACCGGTGTGCTGTGGCCGGACTGCCCGGACGATATGGCCCTTGGCAGAGCGTCTATGAGCGGCATCGCCGCGGTCGGTGGACGGCACGGGGCAACAGATTCTGGCCGAGCTGCAGATCGCGGCCGATGCCGCCGATCGCCGGACCCGTGGCCAGGCCGCCCTGTTGGAAGCAGACCACCGAAGACAGCATCACGGGGTGCTGGCCGGCTCGTCAACGGCGGCGCGGCCCAGCTTCTCGTCCATTGCGCCCACGCCGCCTGTGGCAGCAACCGTAAGAGAGCGAAAGGCAGAGCGTCAGGTGCAGACCGGGGTGGCGGCCTGGCCTCCTAGGTACGCAGACCGTTCCTCCTTCGTGAAGTCTCGCCGGAGGGCCGAGCAGATCATTTTCTCAGCCTCTTCCGCTCCGGATACGTACGAACTCCACCACCGTATGGTCATGTCCCCGCTGCTGGTGGCGAGGGTCTTGCCGTCGGGGTTGAACGCCACCGAGGCCACGGGGCTGGTGTGGCCGGTGAGGGTCTCGCGGGGTGTGCCGGTGGTGGCGTCCCACAGCCGCACCGTCTCGTCGTCGCTGCCGATGGCGAGGGTTTTGCCGTCCGGGCTGAACGCCACCGCCTCCACGGTATCGGTGTGGCCGGTGAGGCGGCGCTGGAGGGGAAGCGCCGCGGCCGCGGACAGGCTGGCGGCGGCTTCGGCAGTGGGGCTGGTGCGGTATGCCTGGATGGCCAGGAGAGAAGCCAGGTCCGGCTGACTGCCAATCAAGGCGTCGGACTGGACGGCCAGGTGTTGCGACAATCGAGCCAGTGCCCGGTACTGCGCATCGACCGCGGTTTGCCGTTGCCAGAAGGCCACGCCCGCGATGCACAGGGCGAGGGCGAGCAGCCCGGCCAGGGAGATGTTGATGCGTCGGGCACGGCGGATCGCGGCCTGTTGCCGTTGTCGGCTGGCTGCCAGGAGCGTGGTGATGTCCGCCGGCAGGGAGCGCTGTCGGGCCCAGTCCAGGCCTTCCGCGAGGACGCTGCCGGCGAGCAGGTCTTCCGGTAGGCCGCTTGCGGTGTGGCGTGCTGCCTGCTCGGTGGTGCGGTGCAGCCAGAGCTGGGAGCGTTGGTCTTGGGCTACCCAGTCACGCAGGTCGCTCCAGTCTCGGATGAGGGCGTCGTGGACGAGCTCCGCCATCGGCTGGCCGTGGATGTCGTCCGGCCGGACCGCGGTGTGGGTGGTGATAACGCTGTGGCGGGTCAGGGCGGCCACGACCTCGTCGAAGGCTGCCTCGTCCGCGGCGCCCGGCCCGGTGTCGGCGCTGAGGGCGCGCAGGCGGGTGGGGAGATCTGCTGGCGGGTGGCCGGGACGGCGTGGGCTTCGTCGGCGGGGCGGACCAGGGCGGTCAGCAGTCGCTGTGCGATCGGGCGGTGGGTGG
>NZ_NHSG01000090.1:0-34965 GCF_020024005.1 Streptomyces purpurogeneiscleroticus | reverse complement strand
TTCCAGCGGCCCGCCCCAGGAAGACCCCGGCAACACCCCGGAACTGCCACCGCCCGCCACGTAAAACCGGATGGGTGACGCGCCGGCGGCCGTAGCCGCGGGCCGCTGGAACACCTCGGCGACGAAGTGGCTGCCGACGGCGAACTCCACGGCATTCCGGCTATGGCAGCGACATCCGGTTGCCTTGCATCAAGTGGCTGTGGAACCCGTTCGGAACCCACTGCGAGCCCACTGCGAGCCCACTCGGACGAACATTCTCCGGCCAGAATCCCTCCGCTGAAAGGCCACGCAGCTCTTGAGGGATTACTCCGTACGAGTGCGTTCGGAAGCCCGCTGCGAGTGCTGCCCGCCAACTGTTCGGCAGGCCGAGTGGCTGTCGCGTCCGGGCGGCCCTATGCGTGCCGACGAGGTGCTTTTCGAGTTCCGCGAGGGCGGCGAGGGCATTGCCCGGGACGGATGACATCATGACCGCAGACCGTTAGCGGTCAGGGCGTGGTGGGCCGTCATCAACTCGAACGCGGCTGCTGCCACAATTCCGGAGCGCCGGTACGCGGTTCGCAACGGTCTTGCTCAGGGCAAGTGGGACCTTATACTCAACGACTTCGGCAACATGGTGAAACGCCGTCGCCGCAGAACTGCTTCCGGCGAAGCTCCTGAACGGCATTGCCGTGGAGGGCCAGTGAGCCCATACCCACACAAGTACATCCAGCGTCCGGCAGTACAAACCGATACCTGGCCGGCCGAAGCAGAAAGGCACCACATGACCACTACCGTCAGCACACCGGGCAGCATCACCGCCACAACGGACCTGCTGCAGGCAGAACTTCCCCGGCTGGAGGCGCAGCAGCAGACGCTGGAAAAGGAGCTGGCCGCCGTCACCACCCGGCTGGATTCCGTACGCACCGCTCTCAACGCACTGCAGGCGCTGACCACCGCCGAGTCCGTGCCCCAGCCCGCTGAGCAGGCTGTCGAGCCGGACGCCGCCCCCGCAACGGCCGCCGGCACCACGGCCGCGACCGAGCCCGCTCCCGCGGCCGTTGCGCCGACAAGCGAAGCAACTCCCGAAGCGGTCCAGGCGCCCGAGGCGGACTCCGCCCCGGCTCCCGTCGTGCCCAAGCCCCGCAAGGCGCCCGCCAGTGCCGCCCGCAAGAGCCCGGCGAAGTCGGCCGCCGCGCCTGAGCGGAAGAGCCGCACCGCCGGGAAGTCCACCGCCTCGGCCAAGAACGGCAAGGCCAAGGCGGAGAAGAAGGAGAAGGGCACCGCAGCGAAGAACACCGCGGCGAAGAACACCACGGCGAAGAGCACCGCCGCGCAGGGCAAGAAGGCGAAGGACACCGCTCCCGCCGCGCCGGCCAAGGACAACGACAGCAACGGTCTCACCGACCAGGTTCTCAAGGCACTGACGGAGATCGGCAGCAGCCCTGTCCGGGCGCGCGATGTCGCCGAAGCCGTAGGACGCGCTCAGAACACGGCCGCCATCAACACCGTGCGCAGCACCCTGGACCGGCTGGTCGCCTCCTCCAGGGCCCAGCGGGCCGGCCGCGGCCTGTACCAGGCTGTCAGCGCCTGATCGACCGTACGGGCCGGTGAGCAGCGCATGGAGCGGGGCGGCGCCCCGGGTTCCGACTCGCTCCAGCGCTGCCGGCCTCCCGCATCACACGCACGACTTCTCGTGTTCTCGTGTCTTCGCGTCCTCACTCCAACCCGGTGATCTGAGTACGCGAGGTGAGACCGAGTTTGTTCAGGATGTGTTCCACGTGGGCGTCGGCTGTGCGTTTGGAGACGACGAGGCGTTCCGCGATCTGTCGGTTGGTCAGGCCCTCCGCGACCAGGGCGGCCACCTGGCGTTCGCGGTTGGTGAGGGCGGGCGGGCGGCCCATGGTGCGGTCCGCTGCCGAGAGAGCCACCGTGCCGGGAGTGGTCTGCGGCGTGGGCGGGACCGAAAGGGTGCCGGCGGGGGCCGTTGTGCTGCCGGACGCGGGCTGGGGAAGGACATCGGTGTCCTGCACCGCGTAGGTGACGGACTCTTCCAGGTCGAGCGCCGCGCCGCGGGCGTGAAGTTCTCCGTATACGGAGTCGCCCAGTGCGGTGCGCGCCGCGCTGACGGCCGCGTCCCGTTCCGCGTTCAGGACCGGCACGTTGAACAGTCGCGCGCCGCCGAGCCTGCTCCAGAACGCCTCGGCGGCGCCCAGTAGCCAGGTGGCCCGTTCGAAGCGCTGTGACCGGGCGGCGGACCAGGCCAGCAGTTCCATGGTGATCGCCGCGCCGAGGCGGTCGTTCACGGCCAGCTTCAGCGCCAGCGCCTCGCGGCCGAGCCGGTCGCGTTCCTCGGCCCGGGAGTCCTCGCGCGCCATCCACAGCGCCAGCTGCCGGTACAGCAGACAGTAACTGCGGGTCCAGCACTCGCCGGGGGCCGACTCCAACGCCCGCAGGCCCTCCCCGGACACCTCCCACGCGCGCTCGACATCGCCCACGAGCGCCGCGCCGAAGGTCTGGATGAAGCAGGTGATGGCCAGCCCGTCGTGGTCGCCGAGCGCGCGGAAGACGCGGCGGGCCTCGTCGAGATCGCGGTGCGCCTCCGCCAACTGCTCACGGAACAGTGCCAGACAGCCGCGGAACTCGGTCGCGTACGCCGCGCCGCGCCGGTCGCCGATCCGTTCGGCCATGGCCAGCGATTCCAGGACGTACGGCTCGGATGCGTCGCACTGTCCCAGGACCAGCAGGATCCAGGCGAGGCGGTGCAGTGCCTCGACGCGCTCGGGACAGTCGTGCTGCACCTTGGCCAGGCCGCGGTCGAGCCAGCGGGCGCCCTCCTGCATCCGGCCCGCCATGATCCAGTGCGTCCACAGCCGGGTGGCCAGGTCCAGACCGCGCAACGCCAGTTCGGGGTCGTCGGTGCCGGTGCCGTACTCCATGGCGATACGGAAGTTCTGCAGCCAGCGCGCGAGGGCCCGCAGGTGCTCCGCCTGCCGGTCGCTGTGGAACGGGCGGTCGGCGCGTTCGGCGAACGCCGCGAAGTAATCGAAGTGCGCGCGGCGGTACTCCTCCTCCTCGCCGCTCTGGGCCAGCCGCTCGGCGCCGTACTCGCGCAGGGTGTCCAGCAGCCGGTAGCGCGCCTGCTCCGCCTCGATGCGCAGTACCACCGACTTGTCGACCAGCCCGATGAGCTGCTCCAGTACGTCCTCGGCGGGCAGCTCACCGCCACCGCACACGGTCTCGGCGGCTTCGGCGTCGAATTCCCCGGCGAACACCGACAGCCGCCGCCACAGCAGCTGTTCCTGCGGGGTGCACAGGTCGTGGCTCCAGTCGATGGCGTCCTGCAGGGTCCGGTGCCGGGGCACCGCACCGCGGCGGCCGCCGGTCAGCGCCTGGAAACGGTGCTCCAGCCGGGTCGCCAGATCGCCGAGCGGGAGCACTCGCAGCCGTACCACGGCCAGTTCGATCGCCAGCGGCATCCCGTCCAGCCGGCGGCAGACGGAGGTGACGTCCTTACGGTTGGCGTCGGTGACGGCGAAGCCCGGTACGACGGCGGCGGCCCGCTCGGCGAACAGCTGCACCGCCTCGCGGTCGGTGGGCAGCGGCGTGATCGGGTAAACGAACTCGCCCGGCACGTCCAGGGGTTGGCGGCTGGTCGCCAGTACCGTGACACCGGGCGCCATCCGCAGCATCAGATCGGCGAGCATCGCACAGGCGTCCAGCAAGTGCTCGCAGGTGTCCAGGACGAGCAGCATCCGCTTCGCGGCGAGGTAGGAGACGAGGAGGCCCACCGGGTCACGGTCCCCCTGCTCGGACAGGCCGAGCGCCGCGGCCACGGTGTGCGGCAGCAGCACCGGGTCCTGCAGGGACGACAGCTCGACGAAGCAGGCGCGGTCGGGGAAGGACGGCAGTGCGGTACGGGCGGTCCGCAGCGCGAGCCTCGTCTTGCCGACTCCGCCGGGGCCGATGAGCGACACCAGCCGGGCCTTGTCGAACAGCTCGCCGACCTCCCGCAGTTCCTGCTCCCGCCCGACGAAACCCGTGACTTCCAGGGGCAGCACGCCGGCCTGCTGCTCACTGACGTATCCCAAGGCCATGTGGTGCTCGCCCCTCCGCCTGCCCTGTGCCCGAGTGCGAGTTCCTACGCTACGCGGGACAACACGGCCTGCGGTGCGGTTCCGGGCAGTTGGTGCCCGGTCACGGGTCGTGGAGCAGCCAGGTCAGACAGCGCTGCAGGAACTCCCGTTCCTCACCGAGATGGTTCAGCCGCTGCCGGCCGTGCGCGCGAGTGGACCACGGCATCCTGTACGAGGTGCCGTGCGGCTCCTGCGGCAGGATCAGCGACCGCCGCTCCAGGCCGCCGAACGCCGCCGCCAACACCCCCGAAGGCAGCCGCTCGTCGGCGCACACCGCCAGCACGTCCCGCAGTCCGAAGGCGCCGGGAAAGACGGTGCAGCGCGCCCAGAGCAGCTGCTCCTCGCGCGTGCACAACTGGTGTGTGCTCAGGAGTGAATCGCGCAGCGTGCGCTGCCGCGCGGGCAGGCCGGGGATGGTCAGGTCCAGGAGGGTGTCCGCGCGGGAGACCAGGGTGAGGACCTCGCTGGGCGAGTGGTGGGCGAGCTGTCCCGCCGCGATGTGGACGGCGAGCGGGAGGCCGTCCAGGAATGAGCAGATGTGTTCGACCGTCTTGGGGGCCGGTACGTCGACGAGGCCCCACCGCCGGCCGCTTGCCCCGAACAGGCGGGCGGCTTCCTCCAGCGGAAGCGGGTGCAGCCGGTAGTGGCCGGCGGTGTTCATGGGGGTACGGCTGGTGGCCAGTACGTGCAGGCCGGGGCACGCGGCCACCAGTCCGGTCAGTATCTCGGCGCAGGCATCGGCCACGTACTCACACGTGTCCACCACCAGCAGCGCCGGGGCACCGCCGAGCGCGTCGGCCAGCGCGTCGGAGGTGCCCCGGTCCGGGAGGTCGCCCCTGCCGAGGGCGCGGGCAAGCCGCTGGGGCAGCAGCTCGGGGCCGTCCTGCCGTACGAGGTCCACCCTCCCCACGGCCTCCCACTGTCCGGCCTGCATGCGGTGCGCCAGCTCCGTGACAAGCGCGGTCTTGCCCACTCCCCCGGGCCCGGTCACCGCGACCAGGCGTTCGGCCCGCAGTACGTCCGCCACCTCCGACAACGCCCGGTCCCGGCCGACCAGGCCGGCCGGCCCGTGGTCCCTATCCCCCAGCATGACCTGCCTCCAGAGGTGCAAGCGTCGCGTGTCACCTTGCGTGTCGCGCTCGCGGGCGCCCCGTCCGGTCCGCGAGCGCGACCAATGTGCAGCAAGGAGCCAGGGGTAGGCATCGGTCGTCGGCCGATATCGGTATACCTCAGTACACCGATACGCCGGGTACTTGCCCTCCGGTTTCCGTTTCTACTGCTCCGACGTGCCGTCACGTACCGCGAGCAGCAGCCCGGCAGCGGCCGTCACCCCGATCAGCGCGTAAAGAAAGGCGCTGCGGAAGCCATCGGCGCCGCCCGCACTCGTACTCCCTACGGAGACTCCCACCAGTACGGCGAGTCCGAGGGAGCCGCCCAGTTGGTCGACGGAGCGCTGGATGCCTGCCGCGGTTCCGGCGTCGGCCTCGGTGACGCCGTGCAGCGCGGCGTTCTGCAGGGCGAGCAGCCCGATACCCATACCGACGGCGACGCCCACCATGCCGGGCAGTACGTCGACGGCGTACGTGCCCCGGTCGGGAAGGCGGGCCAACCAGGCCAGGCCCGTCGCCGTGAACGCCAGGCCCACCAGCGCCGTGCGCGTCAGGCCGAGCACTCCGATCAGCCGGGACACCAGGGAAATGGCCAGGAACAGCACCCCGCAGAAGGGGAGGAAGGCCAGCCCCGCCTGCAGCGGACTCAGCCCGTTCACCTCCTGCATGTACAGCATGAGGAGGAAGAACGCGGTGGAGAGCGCCGCGCTCAGCAGTACCGTCGCGGCGTTGGCAACGGCCCGCGTGCGGTGGGTGAAGAAGGAGAGCGGTACGAGCGGGTTCCGCGTGCGCGCTTCGACGGCGACGAAGGCAGCCAGCAGCACCACGCCTGCCACGATCGCCCACGGCGCCGACTCCAGCGCTCCGTAGACCAGGCTGAGCGGGCCCGCGGTCAGGAGCGCGGCGCCCGGCAGGTCGAGGCGTCCCGCGCGGGTGCGTGGTCCGTCGGCCGGTACCAGCTTCGGCGTGGACAGCAGTACCGCGGCCGCGAGCGGCACATTGATGCCGAAGATCCAGCGCCAGTGCAGCAGTTCGGTGAGTACGCCGGACAGCAGCCCGCCGGCGACGAGGCCGCCCGCCGAGATCGCGCCCCAGATGCCGAGCGCCCTGGCCCGTTCGGCGGGTTCGGGGAAGAGCAGCGCGATGAGTGACATCGCCGCGGGTGAGGCGAGTGCCTCGCCGGCGCCCTGGGCGAAGCGGGCCCCGATCAGCGTCGGAAGGCCGGGGGCCAGTCCCGCCGCGAGCGAGGCGAGTGCGAACAGGCCGGTGCCGAGCAGGAACATCCGGCGCCTGCCGAGCAGATCGGTGACCCGGCCGCCGAGCAGCAGCAGACCACCGCCGACCAGGGTGTAGCCGGTGACGACCCAGGAGAGGGACGCGGCCGGGGCGTGGAACTGCGCGCCGACGGACGGCAGCGCCACATTGACGACGGTGACGTCGAGCGCGATGAGGAACTGCAGGAGGGAGAGCAGCGCGAGGGCCGCCGTCCGGCGGCCGGCGGGCGGGCACGCGCGCGCCTCGGGGAAAGCATTCATGAAGTGGTACTCCAGGCAGCGGGACGTTACGGCCACTGGGCCGTAAGGACGCTTCCGTGCCGGCACGACGAGCAGGCCCCACCGGTCAATACCGGTGCGGCGCGGCCGTGGCACGGCACACCTGGAACTACTTCGTGACGGCGATACCCATGGGGCGATCGTAACGGTGGCAGCCCGGCCGTCGCGAAGCGTTTTCTCCGCTCGCGGTGGTCTCGTGCGGGCGCCGACTGATCGTTATGCTGCGCGGCGAACGCTCAAACGCACACAGGGGGGCGCAGCAACATGCGGGAACCGGTCGAGCTCAGGCGGCAGCGGATCTTGGGTGTGGTGCGGTCGCGCGGCGCGGTCCGCGTCGGCGATCTTGCGGCCGAGCTGGAGGTTTCGGTGGTCACCGTGCGTCGGGACGTGGAGGAGCTGGCCCGCGCGGGGCAGCTGCGGCGCGGGCACGGAGTGGTGCGTTCGATCGTGCCGGTCGAGGAAGCGGGGGCGGTGGGTGCCGCGGCGGGCGCGCCGAGGGTGCTGCCGGGCGAGGACGGTGCCGCGATAGGGCTGGTGGTGCCCGAGCGGCACTCGTACCTCTTCGAGATCCTGCACGGTGCGCGTACGGTGCTGGAGGAGGCCGGCATGCGGATCGCACTGCACATCGCGCCCGCCGTGTCCGGTGGTGAACGCCCCATGGTGGAGCAGGCGTTGGCGAGCGGTGTGCAGGGCCTGCTGATCGCGCCGCGCTGGCGCGGGCTGGGCGCCGAGGAGGCCGACTACGGCTGGCTCGGCTCGCTGGACGTGCCGACCGTACTGATGGAGCGCCGCCCGCGGCCCGGCAGCGCGCTGCACGCGCTCGACTCGGTCTGCTCCGACCACTGGTACGGCGTCCATCTCGCGGTCGGGCACCTGATCGCGCTGGGGCACCGGCGGATCGTTCTGGGCGCCCGGGACGACAGCCCCACGGCTCGGGCGGTGCGTGCGGCGTTCGCCGCGATCGCGGCGGAGCGGGCGGAGATCGAGGACTGGGCGGTGACGCTGAGTTCGCCGACGGCCGTGCCGGAGCCGGCGGAGCGGTCCCGGTCGGAGTCCGCGGCGGAACCGACGCCCGACGTCCTGGACCTCCTCCGCGCCCGCGGCGCCACCGCCGCCGTCCTGCACGGCGACGTGGACGCGCTGATGCTGGTCCAGCGGTTCCAGGAGGCCGGGATACGGGTGCCGGAGGACTTTTCGGTGGTGGCCTACGACGATGTCGTCGCGGCGCTGGGCAGTACTCCGCTGACCGCGGTGGCGCCGCCGAAGACGGAGGTGGGGCGGGCGGCGGCCGAGCTGCTGCTGCACCGGCTGCGGCGGCCCGCCGGGGAGCGTCCGGCACCCGTACGGCGTATCGAGCTGCTGCCGGATCTGCAGGTCCGCGGTTCGACCGGGCCCGTGAGCGAGGCCGGTGAGTGACCGTCAGGAGCGGCCCGGCCCGCACTTCGTGAGCGTTTGATCGTTTCATTTTCTTCTGATCGGTCTATTGACCGGGTTATGTGGTACCGCTCACTATTCCCGTGTCCCGAACGAGCCGCGGGAGGCTTGCATGCCCGGTCGACACAGCCGTCGCTCCGTGCTCGCTGCGCTCGCCGCCCTGTCCCTGCCCGGTGTGAGCGCCTGCACCGGCAACAGTGGCGGCAGACAGCCGCACCACACCGGCAAGAACATGGGTAAGAACACCGGAAAGAGCGCCACACGCATCACCTTCTGGTCCGCGCTGCGCGGCAGCCAGGAGGTGGTGGACGAGTTCAACCGCACGCACGATCACCTCCAGGTGGACTTCCAGCAGGTCCCGTCCGGCGCGCTGGGCGGCTACGCCAAGCTGAGCAACGCCGCCCGCGCCGGTAACGCGCCGGACGTCGCCACCATCGAGTACCCCCAGGTCCCCGGCTTCGCCATCGACGGCGTCGCCCGCGACATCACCGCGCTCGTCGACGACGGACTGCGCCGCAAGCTGCTGCCGCAGGCCCTCGGACTGACCACCTTCGACCGCCGGGTCTTCAGCGTCCCGCTGGACATCGAGCCAATGGTGCTGCATTACCGCAAGGACCTCTTCAGGAAGTACGGCCTCGACGTCCCGACCACCTGGGACGAGTTCGAGGAGGCCGCGCGGGCGGTGCGGAAGCGCGCACCGGACCGTCACCTGTCGCTGTTCCCCACCGACGGCATGACACAGTTCGCCGCGTTCTCCTGGCAGGCGGGCGCCCGCTGGTTCGACATTTCCCAGGGTGCCTGGAACGTCTCCATGGCCGATGCGCCCACCCGGCGGGTGGCGCGCTACTGGCAGCGGCTGGCGGACCAGGACCTGGTCGCCAGGTTCAACACCGACGGCAACCGCTTCCCCGCCGCGATCGGGCAGGGCCGGATCCTCAGCCGGCTGCACGGCGCCTGGGACGCGGGCGCGCAGATGAACGCCCATCCCGGGCAGGCGGGCAAGTGGGCGGTCGCGCCGCTCCCCCAGTGGGACACCCGGCGGCCGGTGAGCGCCACCCACGGCGGATCCACGTTCGCCGTCACCAAGGACTGCCGCCATCCCGAAGCCGCGATGGAGTTCATCAGCTGGCAGGTCACCCACCCCGACGCGCTGCGCGCCCGGCTCTCCAGCGGTACCAGCAGCCAGTTCCCCGCCGCGCCCGGCCTCATCGAGGTGGGCCGCAAGGCGTTCGACCGCCGCTATTACTCGGGGCAGGACATCTACGCGCTCTTCCGCGAGCAGGCCGAGCTCATAGACGACCGGTGGACGTGGGGGCCGCGGATGACGGCGACACAGAAAGTCATGCAGGACGGGTTCGCCCGTGCCGCCGGCGGCCAGGGCACGATCATCGACGCCGTACGCGAGGCACAGCGCGGCACCCTACCCGACCTCAAGGCCCTCGGCCTGTCCACCACCGAACGCAGCAGCTGACCAACCGTCAGAGAGGCAGGTGACACCATGACCACGACCACCGCCGGCACGGACACCGTCACGCTCCCGCGCCGGACCGCTCCCCTGTCGTCCGCCGACCGGCGGCGCGGAGCCCACAGGCGCCGGCTCGGCGCGTGCGGCGTGCTGATGACGCCGTTCTTCGTCCTGCTCGCGACGGTCTTCCTCATCCCCGTCGGTACCGCCGTGTGGCTGAGCTTCTTCGGCGCCGACCAGCCGGGACTCGGGTTCGGCCCGGAGCGCACCGTCTTCGTCGGGCTGCGCAGCTACGCGGCGGTCCTCACCGACCCGACCTTCCTCGGCGGCCTCGGCACGGTCGCCGCGTACTGCCTGGTCTACATCCCGCTGATGGTGGTGTGCGCCCTGGCGCTCGCCCTGCTGCTGGACTCGGGCGTGGTACGGCTGCGGGCCTGGGCGCAGCTGGCGCTGTTCCTGCCGCACGCCGTGCCCGGCATCATCGCCGCGATCATCTGGCTGTACCTCTACACGCCCGGCATCAGCCCCGTGATCGATCTGCTGGGCCGGGCGGACATCACCGTCGACTTCCTGGGCGTCCACACGGTCCTGCCCTCGATCGTCAACATCGCGGTGTGGAGCAATCTCGGCTACAACACCATCATCTTCTACGCCGCGCTCCAGGCCGTCCCGCGCGAGGTGATCGAAGCCTCGGTGGTCGACGGCGCGGGGCCGGTGCGCACCGCCCTGCAGGTCAAGACGCCGCTGGTGCGCTCCTCGGTCGTGATGGTCGCGATGTTCACACTGATCTGGGGGCTCCAGCTGTTCACCGAGCCGATGCTGCTCGGCCAGCAGACCCCGATCATCAACTCGCGCTTCACCCCGAGCATGTACATCTACGACGCCGCCTTCAACCGCAACAACTACAGCCTGGCGGCGGCCGCCTCGGTGATCCTGCTCCTCTTCACCATCGCCCTGTCCTACGGCGTGACCCGCTGGACGAACCGGTCCGCCGAGCAGCAGGAGGCCACCCGATGAGTACCCCCTCCACCGCTCTGCGTCCCCGGCTGCTCGGCCGGACCGCCGTGAACGCCGTCGTCGGCGTGTGCGTGCTGTACACCCTGCTGCCCGTCCTGTGGCTGGTGCTGGCCGCCACCAAGAACCGCGACGCGCTCTTCAGCAGCGAGCTGCTGTCCCTCGGCGACTTCTCCTTCTTCGCCAATCTGGGCGAGCTGTTCGCCATGGACGGCGGACTGTTCGGCCGGTGGTACGGCAACAGCCTGCTGTACGCGGTGCTGGGCGCGGCGCTCGGCGCGCTGATCAGCGTGGCCTGCGGCTACGCCTTCGACAAGTACGCCTTCCGGCACAAGGAGAAGCTCTTCGGCGTGGTGCTGGCCGCGGTCATGGTCCCGCAGACCGTGCTCGCGCTGCCCCTGTACCTGATGGCGTCCGGCGTCGGGCTGGTCAACACCTTCTGGGCAGTCTTCGTGCCCGTCCTCTTCAACCCCTTCGGCGTCTACCTCGGCCGGATCTTCAGCCAGGGGTATGTGCCCGACGAGGTGCTGGAAGCCGCCCGCATCGACGGTGCCGGCGAGCTGGCCACGTACTTCCGGGTCGCCCTGCGGATGCTCGGCCCGGGGCTGGTCACCGTCTTCCTCTTCCAGCTCACCGCGATCTGGAACAACTTTTTCCTGCCGATGGTGATGCTGTCCGACCAGGAGCTGTACCCCCTGAGCCTGGGGCTGTACACGTGGAACAGCTCGGCGACCGTCTCGCCCGAGTACTACCCCGTCGTCGTCATGGGCTCGCTGCTCGCGGTGCTGCCACTGATCCTCGCCTTCATGCTGCTGCAGCGCTTCTGGCGGTCGGGGCTGACGGCGGGGGCGGTGAAGTAACCACCCGTACGAGAAGCAACACGCGTACGAGAAGCAACACGCGTACGACACGTCGAAGGAGTTCCATGACCGAGGCGCGACACCGGCCGCGCGCCGCGCTCGCCATGAGCCAGGACGCCGCCACGGCCGTCTTCGGCCCGGACGAGACGGCCGCCCTCGCCACCGTGTGCGACCTGGCACCACCACCCGTACTCGACGACCTGACCACCGCACGGGCCCGCGCGGTCCTCGCGGAGACGGAGGTACTGATCACCGGCTGGGGCTGCCCGCCCGTCGACGCCGCGGTACTCGCCGCGGCACCCCGCCTGCGGGCCATCGCACACTCCGCGGGCAGCGTCCGCCACCACCTCACCGACGCCTGCTGGGACCGCGGCATCGAGGTCTCCTCGGCGGCCGCAGCCAACGCACTGCCGGTGGCCGAGTACACCGTCGCGATGATCCTGCTGGCGAACAAGCGCGTCCTGGAGCGGGCCCGCGACTACCGCGCCACCCGCAGCCGCGACGCCTGGCTGCGCACCGACCGCTCGGTGGGCAACTATCGCAACACCGTGGGCATTTGCTCCGCTTCGCTGATCGGGCGCCGGGTGATCGAGCTGCTGCGCCCGTACGACCTCCAGGTCCTGCTCTACGACCCGTACGTGACCGAGGCGGAGGCCGCGGCGCTGGGGGTGACGGGCGTCGGCCTCGAGCAGCTGTTCGCCGCGAGTGACGTGGTCAGCGTGCACACGCCGCTACTGCCGGCCACCCGCGGCCTGGTCAGCCGCGAGCTGATCGGCCGGCTGCGCCCCGGCGCCACACTGATCAACACCGCCCGGGGCGCCGTCATCGACCAGGACGCGCTCACCGACGCGGTGACCTCGGGCCGCATCCACGCCGTCCTGGACGTCACCGAACCCGAACTGCTGCCCCCCGACCACCCGCTGTGGGACTGCGACAACGCCCTGCTGACCCCGCACCTGGCGGGCTCCCAGGGCAACGAGTGGCGCCGCCTCGCCGACCTGACGGTGCGTGAGGTGGCCCGGTGGGCCGCCGGCGACGGCTTCGCCCACCCCGTACACCGCGAAAGGCTGGCGTTCCTGGCATGACCGATGTCTCCGGCTCCCTTCTTCAACTCCCGTCCGACAAGCGCGAGGTGAGCCCGCACACGGGCTACACCCGTGCCCACTGGGAGGCCGCCGCCGACGGGCTGGTACGCGCCGCCCTGCGCTGGGCGACGCCCGGCGGGGCGCTGCTGGACCTGCCCGGGCGGCCCTCCCGGTCCGGCGTGCGCTCCGACGGCCTGGAGGGCTACGCGCGGACGTTCCTCGCCGCAGCGTTCCGCGTCGCGGGCGCGGACGGCGCCGACCCGCACGGCTTCCTGCCCCGGTACGCCGACGGGCTCGCCGCCGGCACCCGCACGCCGGGCCGCGAGGACACCGAATCCTGGCCGCTGATCCTGGACCACCACATCCAGGGCCAGCCGATGGTGGAATCGGCCTCCGTGGCGCTCGGCCTGCGACTGACCCGCCCGTGGCTGTGGGAACGCCTCGACACCGGCGTACAGGACCGCACCGAGCACTGGCTGCGCGGCGCGCTGCGGCACACCCCCGCGCCCAACAACTGGTACCTCTTCGCCGTCACCGTCGCCGCCTTCCTGGAGTCGGTCGGCCGCGGCGACGCGGAGACCCGCCGGGCCATCGACCGCGGCCTGCACCTGCTGGAGACGTGGTACCGCGGCGACGGCTGGTACTCGGACGGCGACGGCCGCGCCTTCGACCACTACAACGGCTGGGCCCTGCATCTCTACCCGGTGCTCCACGCCCACCTGGCGGGCGACAAGGGCCTGCTGGACCTGTACGGTCCCCGGCTGAGCGAGCATCTGGAGGGTTACTCGCTCCTCTTCGGCGGCGACGGCGCCCCGATCCACTTCGGCCGCTCGCTGACCTACCGCTTCGCCGCCACGGCAGCGGTCGGCCTCGGCGCGCTGACCGGCCACACCCCCCTCCCGCCGGGCGTCTCCCGCCGCCTCCTCAGCGGCGCCCTGCGCCACTTCCTCACCCGCGGCGGGGCCGGGGCCGAGGACGGACTGCTCAGCCTCGGCTGGTACGGGCCGCACGAGCCCACCTGCCAGTCGTACTCGGGCCCCGGCTCCCCGTACTGGGCCTCCAAGGCGTTCGTCGCGCTCCTCGCCCCCGCCGACGACCCGCTGTGGACCGCCACGGAGGAGGCGGCCCCCGCGGAGGCCGCCGACCGGGTACTGGCGCTCCCCGCGCCCGGCCTGCTCGTCCAGGCCACCGCGGCCGACGGTATCGCCCGGCTGCACAACCACGGCAGCGACCACGTCCGCCCGCACGAGGGCGACAACGCCGCCGCACACGACGTGCTCTACGGCCGCTTCGCCTACTCGACGGGCACGGGCCCGACCTCCTCCGCCAACGCCCCCGACAACCACCTCGCGGTCGAGATCGCCGGCCGGTCCTCGGTACGCTGCCGCATCCACCCCCTGGGCGCCGGCGGCGGCAACGACTGGGGCTGGGCAGCCTCCTGGCACCGCCCGGTGTTCACCGCGGGCCCACCAATGGTGCCGGGCCTGGAGGTACGCAGCGTGACGGTGGCCCGCGGCCGGTACGAGCTGAGAGTGCATCAGGTCGCGGGGGTCCCGCACGGCGCCCGCATACACCTGACGGGCTGGGCAACACCCCCGGACGGGCCACTGCGCTCGCAGCTCCACGGCCTGCACGGCTGGACGGACCACGACGAGGTACGCGCACCGCAGGGCACCGCCTTCACCCCCTGGGCGGTACTCCCCCGCCTCAGCACGCCCCCCGTCGAGGACGCCGACGCAACGGTGCTCGTGGCGGCCCTCGCCTCCCTGACCGGCACGGCGGAGGCAGCGCCCCTGACCGATGTCGCCACCGTGGAGTCAGCGGACGCCGAGGAGGTCCGCATCCGCTGGACCGACGACGGCTCGCTCACCCGGATCGCCTTCACACCGGTGACGGTGGAACACGGGTGACGGTGGCACACGGGTGACTTGCCCGACGTTCACACCGCGACCGGGGCCTTGATGGCCGGGTGATGCCGGTAGTCGAGCACCTCCACATCGGCGTAGGCGTAGTCGAAAAGCGAGTCGGCCTTGCGCAGGCGCAACGAGGGAAACTCGAACGGGGTACGTGAGAGCTGCTCGGTCACCTGCTCGACGTGATTGTCGTAGATGTGGCAGTCGCCGCCGGTCCAGATGAAGTCGCCCGGCTCGAGGCCGGCCTGCTGCGCCACCATGTGCGTGAGCAGGGCGTAACTGGCGATGTTGAACGGGACGCCGAGGAACATATCCGCGCTGCGCTGGTACAGCTGGCAGGAGAGCCTGCCGTCGGCGACGTAGAACTGGAAGAAGGCGTGGCACGGCGCGAGTGCCATCCGGTCCAGCTCGGCGACGTTCCAGGCGGAGACGATCATCCGGCGGGAGTCCGGGTCGCGGCGCAGAGTGTCGAGGACCTCGCCGATCTGGTCGATGTGTCTGCCGTCCGGGGTGGGCCAGGAACGCCACTGCACGCCGTAGACCGGGCCGAGCTCGCCGTCCGCGTCGGCCCATTCGTCCCAGATGGTGACGCCGTGCTCTTGCAGCCAGCCGACGTTCGAGTCGCCACGCAGGAACCACAGCAGCTCGTACACGATGGACTTGAGGTGCACCTTTTTGGTGGTGACCAGCGGGAACCCCTGCGAGAGGTCATAGCGCAGTTGGTGCCCGAAGACACTTCGGGTCCCCGTGCCCGTCCGGTCGGCCTTGGCCGTCCCGGAGGTGAGCACCAGCCGCAACAGGTCTTCGTACTGGGTGTCCGCCACAGTCGTCGAGTCTACGGGCGAGGTTGCCTCACGCGTAACTGTAACTACTAGTATGTACGCTCCGTCGGACAGGGGAGCTTCACATGCCATTCGTACGCATCGACGCGTTGGGGACCGACAGCGAGCGGCTCGACGCGCTCGGCCGTGCCGTGCACGACGCACTGGTCGAGACGATCGGCTTCCCGCCCGATGACCTGTTTCAGGTCCTGACCGGCCATGACGGCGTCAACAGCACACTGCGCTACGGCGGTTATCTCGGCATCCCACGCGACGACGGCATCGTGTACGTCGCGATCACGATGCGTTCCGGGCGCGCCCCCGAGCAGAAGCGGGCGCTGTACCGGCGGATCGCCGAACTCGCCCACGCCTACGCGGGGACCGAGCCGCGCAACGTCTTCATCACCTTGACCGAGAACGAGTCGATCGACTGGTCCTTCGGCCACGGGGTGGCGCAGTACGAGCCAGGGGCCCGCTGACACACTGTGAGGCCGTCCCCGGGCAGCACCAGTGACAGGAAGCGGAGCACGCACGTGACTACGGCGATTACCGAGATCGAGACGTACGGCGTCGAGCGCATACCGGACGAGGACCGTTCCGCGCGTCCGCTGGACCTCTTCCGGCTGGCCTTCGGCGGTGCCAATACCTTCGCGACCTGCGTGCTCGGGGCCTTTCCCGTGCTCTTCGGGCTGTCCTTTCTGCAGGGGCTCGCGGCGACCGTGCTCGGACTGGTCGCCGGGGCGTTGCTGCTCGCGCCCATGGCGTTGTTCGGTCCGGCCAACGGTACGAACAACGCGGTGTCCTCCTCCGCGCACCTGGGCGTGCACGGCCGGATCGTCGGCTCCTTCCTCTCCCTCCTCACCGCCGTCGCGTTTTTCTCGATCTCGGTGTGGTCCTCGGGCGACGCGCTCGTCGGCGGCGCCCACCGGCTCGCCGGAGTGCCCGAGTCGGGGCCGGCGTACGGACTCGCGTACGCGCTCTTCGGCGGCTTCGTCCTCATCGTCTGCCTCTACGGCTTCCGCTTCATGCTGCTGGTCAACAAGGTCGCGGTGGTGGCGGCTTCGGCGATGTTCGTCCTCGGTGCGTTTGCGTTCGCAGGAGACTTCGATCCGGGGTACGCGGGCTCCTTCGCCTCCACCGCCGACCCGCTGTTCTGGCCCTCGTTCATCGGCGCGGCGCTGATCGTGCTCTCCAACCCGGTCTCGTTCGGCGCGTTCCTCGGCGACTGGTCCCGTTACATTCCCGCCGACGTGCCGCGCCGCCGGGTGCTGGGCGCCGCGTTCCTCGCCCAGCTGGCCACGCTGCTGCCCTTCGTCTTCGGCCTGGCCACCGCGTCGGTCATCGCGGAGAAGGCCGCGCGGTACGTCGACCCGGCGGCGCCCAACTACGTCGGCGGCCTCCTCGCCGTCTCGCCCGGCTGGTACTTCCTGCCGCTCTGCCTGATCGCCCTGATCGGCGGCCTGTCCACCGGTACCACCGCGCTCTACGGCACGGGCCTGGACTTCTCCAGCGTCTTCCCGCGCTTCAGCCGGGTGCAGGCCACACTGTTCATCGGTGTGCTGTCGATCGCGTTCATCTTCGCCGGCCGTTTCGCGCTGAACCTCACCCAGTCCATCTCCACGTTCTCGACGCTGATCATCACTTGTACCGCGCCCTGGATGGTCGTGATGATTCTCGGTTATGTCACCCGTCGCGGCTGGTACGACGCGGACGCCATCCAGGTCTTCAACCGCCGTCAGCGGGGCGGCCGTTACTGGTTCACGCACGGCTGGAACTGGCGCGCCATGGGCGCCTGGCTGCTCTCCGCCACCGTAGGACTGCTCTTCACCAACCTGCCCGGCCAGTTCGTCGGCCCGCTCGGCGGCCTCGCGGGCGGCGCCGACATCTCGCTGCCCGTCGGCCTCGCGCTGGCCGCGGTGAGCTACCTCCTGCTGCTGGCCGTCTTCCCCGAACCGCGTGCGGTGTACGGGCCGGACGGGCCGCGGTTCGTCCGGGCGTCGGCGGCCGGGGTAACGCCGATCACCGGCGGCGAAGCACACGATACGACCTACACTCTGCGGCCATGATCACCACTTCGACCACCGCCTCCTCCCCCGCCTCCGCCCCTCAACCCCCGCTCTTCGACACGATGTCGACCATGCGGGCCATGCGCCGCCTGAAGCCCGATCCGGTGCCGGACGAACTGCTGGAGCGGCTCGTCCAGGCCGCCGTCTGGGGCCCGAGCGGGGGCAACATGCAGCGGTACGAGTACATCGTCGTCACCGACCCCGACGTCATGGCACGGCTGGCGCCACTGTGGCAGCGATGCGTGGACGCGTATCTGGCCACCACGGGAAAGCACGCGCCCGAGGGGATGGAGGAGGCCGCGTACGGCCGTATGGTCGCGGCCATCGAGTACCAACGCGACCACTTCGCGGAGACTCCCGCCCTGATCATCCCGTGTTACCGGATGCCCGAGCAGCAGCCGGACGAGGCGGGGCTGCAGGCTTCGGCGCAGGCGCTGGGCGCGGACGCGGTGCAGGAGCTGGCGCGGATCCAGCCGCGCTTCACCGCTCTCGCGGAAGGCTCGTGCGTCTATCCGGGCGTGCAGAATCTGCTGCTCGCCGCACGCGGGCTCGGCCTGGCCGCCAACATCACCATCTGGCACCTGATGCTGGAGCGGGAGTGGAAGCAGGCGCTGGGCATCCCCGAGGAGATGCGGACCTTCGCGGCGATCCCCGTGGGGTGGCCCGTCGGCAACTTCGGTCCGGTGCGGCGGCGCCCCGTCTCCGAGGTCATTCACCGCAACGGCTGGTGACCGTTCCTGAGCGCACGCCGGTCGGGGCCGGGCCCCGTCCCGTTCCGTCCTTCTATCTCTTACCTGCGTCGTTCTTAGAATGGCCAGGTGGAAGACATCGACGCGATCGCAGTGTTGCAGGACCCGGTGCGACGCCGCCTGTACGAGTACGTGGCGGCGCAGGGCCGCGAGGTCGGCCGCAACGAGGCCGCCGAGGCGGCCGGGGTGACGCGCACACTCGCCGCGCATCATCTGGACAAGCTGACCGAGGCCGGGCTGCTGGAGAGTGGCAGCCGCCGTCTGACGGGCCGCTCGGGACCGGGTGCCGGGCGCCCCGCCAAGGTGTACACCCGGACGCGCGCCGAGCGGTCGGTGTCGCTGCCCGCCCGCGACTACCGCACCGCCGCCGAGCTGCTGGCCGAGGCCGCCGAGCAGGCCGGGCTGGACGCCGGGCTCTGCGCGGCCGCGCGCCGCCGGGGTGAGGCCCTGCGCGGCTCGGCGGCGCCCTGCGCCGGCCTCGAAGAGGCCATGGAGCTGCTGGCCGCCCGCGGTTACGAACCACATCTGGAAGCCGCCGAGGGGGCGGCTGGGGCAGCCGCATCCGTCGTGCGTATGCGCAACTGCCCCTTCCACGCCGTGGCCGAACGCTTCCCGCCGCTCGTCTGCGGCATGAATCTCGCGCTACTGGAGGGGCTGCTCGGTGCGGACGGCCCCGTCCGCACCCGCATGGACGCCCGGCCGGGGGAATGCTGCGTGGTGATCGAGACTTCTAAAGCTTCTAAAAACAATGAGCATTGACATAGAAAAGCGGGCCGTGCTGGGATGAGTCCATGACCGCATCCGTGCGCACCGCCCATCTCGCCGAGCTCAACATCGCGACCCTCCGTCACCCCCTCGACGACCCGCGCATCGCACCGTTCGTCGAGCTGCTCGACCCGGTCAATGCCGCCGCCGACGGCACACCCGGCTTCGTGTGGCGACTCGTGGAGGAGGGGGCGGCCGACGCCACCGCCCTGCGCCCGGCGGGCGAAAACGTCATCGTCAATCTGTCGGTGTGGGAGTCTCCGGAGGCGCTGTGGGACTTCACCTACCGCAGCGGACACCTGGAAGTGATGCGGCGGCGCCGCGAATGGTTCGAGCGGCACGTCGAGGCGCACCTGGTGCTCTGGTGGGTCCCCGCCGGCCACCTCCCGACCGTCGACGAGGCTTTGGAGCGACTGGCACACCTGCAGGCGCACGGCCCGTCCCCGCGCGCGTTCACCTTCACCTCCTCCTACACCGCGGCCGAAGCCGAGGCCGAGGCCGAGGCCGCCGGGCAGGACGCGGCGACGGTGTAGCCACGCGCAGCCGCACCCTCGCCGACGAGGTGAGCCGACTCACTCCCCCGCCGGGGCGCAGTCACTCGCCCCGTACAGACTGTTAGGTGTAACATGCATCTATATGAGTGAGGTCAAGGCATGGTGCTCCGCCATCCAGCACAGCTTTCGGGCGGGGCTGAAGATGGAACGCGTACTTTCCGATCCCTGGGCGATCGGCCGGGCCGTGCTCGCCGTCGTCGCCGCGTCCGTCGTCGGCCGGCTGCTCGATGACCCGCTGGCCTGGGCCATGATGACGGTCGGGGCCTTCATCTGCGGTATCGGCACGCTCCTGGCGCCGGTCCGGCACCGGGCGGTGAACGCGCTCGTCCTCGGGGCCGGCTTCAGCCTCGCCACGCTGATCGGCGTGTACCTCCACCCGATGGGCTGGTGGTTCCTGATCGTGCTCGCAGTGGTGGCCTACGTCGCCGGGCTGTGGCGCGCCCTGGGCGTGGCCCCCGGCATCCGGGCCTGCCTGGTCACGATCGGCCTCATGATCACCGCGGACCTCTCCCCCGGCATCCCGGCCGGGCTGACCATGGTCCAGTGGATCGCGGTCGGTTGCGCCATGGTCGTCGCCGCTCAGCTGCTGCCCCCGTACGGCCGTCGCCACCCCGCGCAGCGCAAGGCAGTGGCCGCCCTGTACCGGAGCCTGGCAAGCACCGCGCGGGCCACCGAGCCCGCCGGGCACCTCTCGTCCGCGCCCTTCACCGCGGCCCGCTCGGCCCTCGACCTGCTGCCGGCGTTCGCCCGCCCCGCCGCCGCCCCGCTCTTCGGGCTGCTCTCGGAGGCGGAGGGCATCCGGCGGGCCCTGCACTTCCTGCCCCGGACGGCGCGCGTGCCGCGTACCGCGATCGCCGAGGCGCTCGACGCGGTCGCCGGTACGGTGCTGACCGCCCGGCGCCGGGACGCCGGCCCCGAGGCACTGCAACTGCTCGACTCCTGGCGCGGCCCCGAGGCCGACGCGCTGCTCCCCCGCCTCCGGGAGGCGGCGCGGCTGGCCGACCACTGGCTCCAGGCACGCGGCCCCGAGGGGCTGGACCACGTACTGGACGCCTTCCCCGCCGAGAACGCGCTGCGCTCCGGATGGCGCCGGCTCTCCGCCGAGATGCGCCCGGGCGCGCCCCTCTTCCGGCACGCCATCCGCATCGCGGTCGGCACCGCGGCAGGTGAGGCGGCGGGCCGCGCGCTCGGCGACTTCTGGGGTCATGCCCTGCCCGACCACGGCTTCTGGGCGGCGCTCACCACGATGCTGGTGCTGTTCCCCGACTACGGGCACACTTTCGCCCGCGGCTGGAGCCGGCCGATCGGCTCGATCCTCGGCGGGATCGTGGCGTGGGCGGTGCTGCTGCCCGGCGGGTGGAGCGCCGACGGGCTGGTGATCGGCGCGACGGTACTCGCGGCCTGCGTCTTCCTCACGCTCCGCGTCGGCCAGCTCGTACTGAACTTCTTCATCACCGCCTGGATCGTCTTCCTCATCAGCCGGCTCGGTTCGGCGCCCGGCCTGATCGAGTGGGGCCGCCCCGCCGACACCCTCGTGGGCGCGCTGCTCGGCCTGGTCGTCTTCGTGGTGATCCCGACATACCACCACCACCGCACGCACGAGCTGCTGGCCGACTGGCTGCGGGTGCAGCAGCGGCTGCTGCCGATGCTGGTCACCGGGTACGCCGAGGCCGGCGCCGTGGACCCGGCCGGGATCGATGCGTTGCGCCGGCAGTCCCGGCAGGCCAGGGAGCGCCTGGACGGCGCGATCGCCAGCCTCGGCCACGAGCCGCGCCGCCACCGCGCCCGGTGGACCGCCGAGGAACTGGCCGGCATCCAGCGGTCGGTGTACGAGATCACCCAGTGCGCCGCGCTGCTGTACGACGGGCGGCCGGGCCGGCCGGCGGACGCGGTACCGGAGACCGCCGAGTTCGCCGCGGTACTCGATCACCACCTGGCGGAGCTGGCCGCCGTCGTCGCCGCGAAGGGCCGGCTGTACCCCGGCGTCCTGCGCGCCGCCTTCGACACGACGGCCGCCCGCAGCGGGCTCGCCGACCTGGTCGACCGCACCGCGCCCGACGGCGTCGCACACGCCCGCGGCCGGGCCCTGACGCTGTGCCTGCACACCGTGACGGCGGTCGAGGAGCTGGTCTCCCGGCTGGCCTCCGGCGCGAAGACCGATGCGGAGGCCGGTTCGGTGACCGGTTCGGTGACCGGTCCGGCGGCCGGGGCGCGGGTCTCGGCAGCGGCCCGGTCGGACGTCGTACGCGACCCTCACACCCGGATGTCGTACGCCACCACCCCACACCCCACAGGGAGCTGACCGACCGATGACCACGACCACCGAGCACGCCCAGCGGCTCACCCAGCGCATCGAGGCAGCCGTCGCCGCCCCCGCGACCGACGACGCCTTCGACGTCGAGGCCGCCTTCGCCGAGGTGCTGGCAGGCATCGGCATGCGTCCGGAGGACACCGGGGGCAAGGTCACCTTCCTCGGCGCCGACCCGGTCGTACCGAGCACCCTGCGGCTGGGCGGGGCCGCCGCCATCGCGCTCGCGGCCAAGTCCGCGGCGGTCGCCAAGCTGTGGCGGCTGCGCGGCGGCGCCGGGCAGGACATCACCGTGGACCTGCGGAGCGCGCCGCACCGGCTGTGCCCGTTCTACGACCGCCGCTGGGAGCTGCTGAACGGCTGTCCCGCGGCCTCCACGTCCAATGTCAACCAGGCGCTCGGCTTCTCCTTCTACCCCACCGCCGACGGGCGCTGGGTGATGCCGCTGAACCCCTACCCCGGCATCAAGGTGGCCGCCCAGAAGCTGCTGGACGTACCGGACGACGGCGAGGCCGTGGCGCGGGCGATCGCCCGGTGGAACGCCGCCGACCTGGAGCGGGCCGCCGTCGAGGCCGGGGTCGTGCTGCCGGTGCTCCGCTCCCCGCTGGAGATGCTCGACGAGCCCCAGTACCGCGATCACCTCGCGCACATGCCGCTGGTGCAGATCGAGAAGATCGGCGACAGCCCGGCCGAGCCCCTGCCGGAGGGCGGGGAGCAGTCCCTGTCGGGCATCCGGGCACTGGGCATGGGGCATGTGATCGCCGGTGCGGGCGCGGGCCGTGCGCTGGCGCTGCACGGTGCCGATGTCCTCAACATCTGGCGCCCGAACGAGCACGAACACGACACCACCTATGTGACCGCCAACGTCGGCGTCCGCTCCGCCACCCTCGACCCGCGCTCCGCCGACGGTTCGGCGCGGCTGCGCGAACTGCTGGGCGGGGCCGATGTGTTCTACGCCAATCGCCGCCCCGGTTACCTGGAGAGCATCGGGCTGGGTCCGGAGCAGGCCGCCGAGGCGCGCCCCGGCATCATTCACGCGACGGCCACCCTCAACGGCCCCACCGGGCCCTGGGCGGACCGGGTCGGCTTCGACCAGACGGCCGGCAGCCTGGTCGGCATGATGAACCTGGAGGGCGACGGTGAACGGCCGGGCCTGCCGCCGATCCTGGTGGTCAATGACTACATCGTCTCCTGGCTGCTGGCCGCCGGTGTGAGCGAGGCGCTGGCCCGCCGGGCGCGCGAGGGCGGCAGTTACCGCGTACATGTCTCGCTGACACGCGCCGCCCTGTGGATCCTCGGCCTCGGCGTCTTCGACAAGGCGTATGCGGCGGAGGTCGCCGGTACCGGTGAGCGCCATGCCTACCTCGACCCCGAGACCTTCACGGACGAGACCCCGCTCGGTACGTATCAGGGCGTCACCGACCAGGTACGGATGTCCGGTACTCCGGGCCGTTACCCGTTCACTCTGGTGGCCCGGGGCTCGTGCCCTCCCGAGTGGGTCTGAGGCCCTTGGCGAGAACCGGTCCCAGCCGGAACGCACGGGGCTTCGCTCGCCTCCCAATCGGTGAGCGGGGACCGGGCCGCCCGCCGTAGAGGCGTTGCCGGGCGGCCCGGCCCCGGACGTCTCGACGGGTGGGAGTGATGGGTGCATGGGGCTGACCGGCCAAGCGCTCGTATCCGCGGTGGCGGTGGCCGCCGTGCTCTGTGTGGTCCTCACGGTGTGGGGCTGGCCCCGGCTGGTCGGGCGCGGTCTCCGGCCCGTCCTGGGCCGGCTCGCCTCGATCGCCGTCACCCAGCTCACGATCGTCTGCGCGCTGGCCCTGGGCGTCAACTCCGCTTTCGAGTTCTACGGCTCGTGGGACGAGCTGCTCGGACGCAACGAGCAGGCACCGGTGTCGGTCATCCGGCACGACGGCCGGGATGTGGCCGCCGGGGTGCGGGGCGGGCTGGTGCAGGCGGCCGGGCCGCAGGGGCTGGACCGGGTGACGGGGCTGCCCGCCGGGCCGCCGGAGAAGGCCGGCAAGGTGGAGTCCGTACGGATCATGGGGCGCCGTACCAGGGTGGTGAATCCGGCCTTCGTCTATCTGCCGCCGCAGTACTTCCAACGCCAGTTCCACCGGCAGCGGTTCCCCGTCATCGTCGCGATCAGCGGCTATCCCGGCGGCATCATGAATCTCGCGCAGTACCTCCAGGTGCCGCAGACCGCGGGGCGGCTGATCGCCCGGCACGCGATGCAGCCGACCGTCGTGGTGATGATCCGGCCGACCATCGCGCCGCCGCGGGACACCCAGTGCGTGGACGTGCCCGGCGGGCCGCAGGCCGAGACGTTCTTCACCAAGGACCTGCCGGACGCGCTGAAGTCGGCCTACCGCGTCGGCCACGACCCGAGCGCCTGGGGAGCCCTCGGGTACTCCTCCGGTGGCACCTGCGCCCTCGAACTCGCCCTGCGCAATCCCGGTGTCTACACCTCTGCGGTCGCCCTCTCCGCCGACTACCGGATCCGGGACGACCTGACCACCGGCAGCCTCTTCGGGTCCGGGCCGCGGGCGGCCCAGCGGCAGCGCGAGCACGACCTGTTCTGGCGGCTGGCACATCGGCCGGTGCCGCGGATCTCCGTGCTGGTGGCCAGCAGCCGGCGGGGCGAGCCCGGTTACGCCGACACGATGCGGTTCGTGCGGGCGGCGAAACCGCCGATGACCGTGGACTCCATCGTCCTGCCCCGGGGCAGCCACCACTTCACGACCTGGCGGCAGGAGATCACTCCGGCGATGCGGTGGATGGGCGGCGAGCTGACCTTCCCGCAGGACGTGGCGCCCCGGCCGCGGCGGAGCGTGCGGCCCTCGCCGTGACTCTTGACAACGGCATTGGTCTGAACCATTTTTAGCGCAGACACGGTGGCCGCCGTCTCGTACGTGCTTCGTTGGTTCGCCTCTTCCGTACCGGAGACCGTCATGCCCCGTACCGCAGATGTCAGACCCGGCCGGCACAGACGCCGGCTCACGACCCTCCTCGCCACCGTCGCGGCCCTCCTCTGCGCGACGAGCGGCGCGCAGACCGTCGCCGCCCCGCAGACCGTCGCCGCCCCGCAGGCCGACGTGAATGTCGCCAAGAACCCGGGCTACGAGTCCGGACTGAGCAACTGGACGTGTTCCCAGGGCAGTGGCACGACCGTCGCGAGTCCCGTGCGCAGTGGTACGAGTGCCCTGAAGGCCACCCCGGCCGGCTCCGACCACGCCAAGTGCACGCAGACCGTCGCGGTGAAGCCCGGCTCGACGTACCGGCTCAGCGCGTACGTCCAGGGCTCGTACGTGTACCTCGGCGCGTCCGGCACCGGTACCACCGACGTCTCGACGTGGACGCAGGGCGGATCGAGCTGGCAGCAGCTCAACACCAGCTTCACGACCGGGCCCGACACCACGTCCGTGACCGTCTACACCCACGGCTGGTACGGGCAGCCCGCCTACTTCGCCGACGACCTCAGCGTCTTCGGCCCCGACGGCGGGGGCGGCACCGATCCGGTACCGGGCATACCCGCGGCCCCGACCGGCCTCGCCGTCGGCTCCGTGACGCCGTCCTCCGTCGCCCTCTCCTGGAACGCCGCCAAGGACGCCACCGGATACACCGTCTACCGCAACGGCGCCAAGGTGCAGTCCGTCAGTGGCACCTCCGCGACCGTGACCGGCCTGACCCCGTCCACCGCGTACCGCTTCCAGGTCGCGGCGACCAACGCGGCCGGGGAGTCCGCCAGGTCCGCCGAGGTCACCGGCACCACGGCCGCCGACGGCGGGCCCGGGGGCAACCCGGCGGTGCCCAAGCACGCGGTCACCGGCTACTGGCAGAACTTCAACAACGGCGCGGCCGTCCAGAAGATCAGCGACGTGCCGGACCAGTACGACATCATCGCGGTCTCCTTCGCGGACGCCACGAGCACTCCCGGCGCGGTCACCTTCCGCCTCGACACCGCGGGCCTGAACGGCTACACCGTCGACCAGTTCAAGGCGGACATCAAGGCCAAGCAGGCGGCCGGCAAGTCGGTGATCATCTCGGTGGGCGGCGAGAAGGGCACCGTCTCCGTCAACGACGCCACCTCGGCGGCGAACTTCGCGGACAGTGTGTACGCGCTGATGCGGGAGTACGGCTTCAACGGCGTCGACATCGACCTGGAGAACGGCCTCAATCCCACCTATATGACGCAGGCGCTGCGCGCGCTGTCGCAGAAGGCGGGCAGCGGGCTCGTCCTCACGATGGCCCCGCAGACCATCGACATGCAGTCGACGTCGGGCAGCTACTTCCGAACGGCGCTGAACGTCAAGGACATCCTGACCGTCGTCAACATGCAGTACTACAACAGCGGTTCGATGCTCGGCTGTGACGGCAAGGTGTACAGCCAGGGCTCGGTGGACTTCCTGACCGCGCTGGCCTGCATCCAGCTCGAAGGCGGACTCGACCCCTCCCAGGTGGGGATCGGCGTGCCCGCTTCCACGCGGGGCGCGGGCAGCGGGTATGTCGCACCGAGCGTGGTCAACGCCGCCCTGGACTGCCTCACGAAGGGCACCGGCTGCGGCACCTTCAAGCCCGCGAAGACCTATCCGGGGCTGCGCGGCGCCATGACCTGGTCGACGAACTGGGACGCGACCGCGGGCAACGCCTGGTCCAACGCGGTCGGCCCGCACGTCCACGCGCTGCCGTAGCGGCTGCCGTGACAGCGGCCCGCACGGTCGTGTTCACCTGGCCGTGACCCAGACATCACCTTCTGTTCGCCCGGGCGACACTCATCCCGTACGAAAGATCAGCGAGCATTCACGTGCAGTTCGTTGCGTTGGGATGAGTGTCGCCGTGAGGGGAACAAGAGTGCAAAGCCGTCGTCGGGTCCGTATGAGGCGTACGAGCCGATGGGGCACTCTGCTCGCCGGGGCCTGCGCGAGCACTCTGCTGCTCAGCGGGTGCGGGGCGCAGGCCACCGATCAGGCGGACCAGCACCGCCGGCCCGCCGAGCCGGTGCCCACCGGCGTCGACTGCGCAGGTCAGGGCAAGGCGCGCGGCTCCGGTTCGACGGCGCAGCAGAGCGCGATGGAGCACTGGATCGACGCGTACCAACGGGCCTGCCCGAGCTCACAGATCGCCTACAACCCACTGGGGTCCGGTGCCGGTATCGCGCAGTTCCAGCGGGGCGCAACCGCGTTCGGTGCCACCGACGGGGTGCTGAGCAAGCAGGAGATCGAGTGGTCGCGGGAGGTCTGCCGGGGCGGCCGGGCGATCCATCTGCCGATGGCCGGCGGCCCCGTCGCCATCGGCTTCCACCTGCCGGGCGTGGAGAATCTGGTACTGGACGCGCCGACCCTGGCGAAGATCTTCGATTCGCGCATCACCACCTGGGACGCGCCGGCCATCAAGAAGCTGAACCCGGGCACGAAGCTGCCGTCCCTGCCCATCCGGCCGATGCACCGCTCGGACGACTCGGGGACGACCCAGAACTTCCAGGAGTACCTGGCCGGTGCCGCGCCCGAGCAGTGGCCGCACCCCGCCGGGAAGGCGTGGGAGGGCAAGGGCGGTGGGTCCGCGACCGGTTCCACCCGCGTCGCGGCGGAGGTGGCCTCCTCGGAAGGGACCATCGGCTACTTCGAGCTGTCCTCCGCCGTCTCCCGCAAGATCACTACGGTCAGCATCGACACGGGTGCCGGTGAGCCGGTGGCGCCCACGACGGAGACGGCCTCGGCCGGCATCGGCGCCGCGGACATCGTCGGAGAGGGCAACGACAAGACGCTCGCCTTCGACTACGACGCGCCGAAGCCCGGCGCCTATCCCATCGTCCTGATGACCTATGAGGTCGTCTGTGACAAGGGCAATCAGGCCGCTTCGCTGCCGGTCCTGAAGTCGTTCCTGAGTTACACCGCCAGTGCCGAGGGGCAGAAGCACCTCGCCGCGCTGCACTACGCGCCGCTTCCGGACGCCGTCGCCACGGAGGTCCGCCGGGCGGTGCGCACACTCTCCTGAACAGGGCTGTCCTGAACAAGGCTGTCCTGAACAAGGCTGTTCTGAAAAAGCTGTCCTGGACAGGGAGGGGCGGCCCCGGCGGGGCCGCCCCTGACTGCATGGTGCGGTGCGGTCAGAAGCCGCAGTACACGCTGGAGCCGTAGTCGCTCAGCAGGTCGTCACGGACCCAGCCGGTGACGCCGGTGCTGTCATTTCTGAGGTACGTCCAGGTGTAGTCGCCGGCCACCGTGTAGCAGTGGTAGTCGAGCCGGTGACCGGAGTAGGCGATGCCCTTGCTCACACAGCTGGTGCTGGATCCGCTGCGCTGGTTGGCGCCGCTCGCGGTGGCGTTCCAGGCGCTTCCGTCCTTGTCGGCGGCGGTCGTGCCGCAGGACGCGGCGGCCACCGCCGGAGTGGAGAGAGTGAACGGGAGGCAGACGGCCACCGCCGCGATGGCGGGCAGAACGGCTGCGAGTCGACGCTTCATGAGATCCCCCAGTTGCATTCTTTTGTTGAACCGCTTGTCGGCACCGCTCCTGCTTGCCGGGTGGCTTGAGGCAAGAGCAGTGACCACTGCATCGCCTGGGATGCGCGTGGCGTTAGTACGATCCTGTTCTGAACATGGCGAAGAAAGCATTCCGCCCCGGAGTGACCGATTTCGGGTGTCCGATAGGCCGAAAAGGCGCTACGGGCGCACAAATTGGCACATGACGTGAGGAGAGGCACGTTGAGCGCTCGCATACTGGTGGCCGAGGACGATGTGAAACAGGCCCGTCTGATCCGGCTCTACCTGGAGCGGGAGGGGAACGAGGTGCAGGTCGTCGGCGACGGCCGCGCCGCCGTGGACCGGGCCCGCTCCTCCCGGCCCGACCTCATCGTGCTCGACGTGATGATGCCGAACGTCGACGGACTCGACGTGTGCCGCATCCTGCGCGCGGAGTCCCAGGTGCCGATCCTGCTGCTCACCGCGCGCACCACCGAGGAGGACATGCTTCTCGGGCTGGACCTCGGGGCCGACGACTACATGACCAAGCCGTACAGCCCGCGGGAACTCACCGCGCGGGTCCGGGCGTTGTTACGGCGGGCGAAGGCGGCGGGGCGTACGGAGCCCACCGTGCTCACAGTCGGGGACCTGGAGGTCGACACCGCGCGCTTCGAGGTGCGGGTGGCCGGCGAGCCGGTCGTGCTGACCGGCAAGGAGTTCGCCATTCTGACCGTGCTCGCGGGCGAGCCCGGCCGGGCGTTCACGCGGGCCCAGATCATCGACCGGGTCTTCGGGTTCGATCAGAACGTCCTGGAGCGCACGGTCGACGCGCATGTGATGAACCTCCGGCGGAAGCTGGAGAAGGGCGGCGGCCCCGACGGCCCGCGGTATGTGGAGACGGTGTACGGGCGGGGTTACCGGCTGGCGGCCGGACAGCCCGGCCCGGAAGGGGCGGCACGGTGAGTTTCCGGCTGCGGGCACTCGCCCTGCTGATGCTCCTCGCGATGGCCGCCACGGCGGCGACCGCCTGGCTGACGTGGCGTCAGGCGACGCGGCAGGCCGCCGATTCCGTCACCGCGGGGCGGCAGGTGGTCTCGCGTATCACCGGCGAGCTGTACGCCTACGGCTTCGCGCACGGCACCTGGGAAGGCATCTCCCCCACGGTGAGCCGGCTGGCGAAGGACACCGGCCAGCGCATCTGGGTCGCGACGGAGGCCGACGAGCTGCTCGCCGACTCCGACGCCCTCACGGGCCGCGAGCCGCGCGCGGTGAGCCGGCAGCCCCCGGTCCTGGTCGACCCGCGCCCCACGCTGCGGCTGCCGACGGACCAGGTACCGCTGGCCTCGGTCAAGCGCACGGTCACGGCGATCGGCGAGTACCGGGCGGCCGCGGCCTACGCGGCCTGTCTGACCCGGGCCGGGGCCAAGGTGACGGCCCGGCCGAACAGCATCGGCGTCCCCCGCGTCCGTACGGACGGTGAGGCGCCCGCGCAGTGCGAGGAGCCGGCGGCGGCCTCCGACCCGAAGGCCGCCCGGGACCACGCCGAGGTCCAGAAGTGCGAAGGCGAACGGCGGTTCGCCACCTGTCTGCAGCGGACCTTCGACGAGCGGATCGGCGCGGCCGCGCCACCGCGGCTCCAGGTGCGCCTCGGGGTGCGCGACGAATCCCCGCCCACCCTGGCCACCGTGGGCGCGGCGGCCAGGGTGGCCGTCGCGGTCGGGGTCGCCCTCGCGGCCATCCTCGGCGCGCTGCTGCTGAGCAGGGCCGTACTGCGCCCGATCCGCGCCCTGACGCTGGCCGCCCGGGGGCTGGGGGCCGGCGAGCTGGGGCAGCGGGTCCCGGTCTCCGGGCGGGACGAGATCGCCGAACTGGGGCGCGCCTTCAACCGGATGGCCGACTCCCTCCAGGCCGGCGAGGAACGCCAGCGTCGCCTCACCGGCGACATCGCGCACGAGCTGCGCACTCCCCTGGCCAACCTGCGCGGCTATCTGGAGGCGCTGCAGGACGGGGTCGTGGAGCCGACGCCCGAACTCCTCGCGTCCCTCCACGAGGAGGCGATGCTGCAGCAGCGGATCGTGGACGACCTGCAGGACCTGGCCCTGGCCGAGGCCGGCGCGCTCACGTACCACCGCGCGGATGTCGAACTGCGCGATCTGCTGGAGACCTGCCGCACCGCCCACCGCGCCCAGGCCGAGAGCGCCGGTGTCGCGCTGGAACTGGCGGCGCCGGAGCGGACGTACACGGTCGCCGACGCCGACCGGCTGCGCCAGGTCATCGGCAATCTGGTCGGCAACGCGATCCGGGCCACGGCGCCGGGCGGCACGGTCACACTGGCGCTGGCCTCCCGCGACGACCTGGCGGTCCTCCAGGTCCGGGACACCGGCACGGGCATCCCGGCGCAGGACCTGCCGCACCTCTTCGACCGCTTCTGGCGCGCGGACGCGGCCCGCGGCCGCGCCACCGGCGGCAGCGGCCTGGGCCTGTCCATCGCCCGGCAGATCGTGCACGACCACCGGGGGACGATCGAGGTGGAGAGCACGGTGGGGGTCGGGACGGTCTTCACGGTGACGCTGCCGCTCGGTTCCGGGAGCGTGGACGGCACCGGCTGAGTGCCTTCGCCGTCACGATCCCGCGAGCGCCTCGGTCGGGGAGAGCCGGCCGGCCCGTACCGCCGGGTAGAGGCCCGCCGTCGCGCCGATCAGCAGCGTGACGGCGATGCCCGCGCCCGCGGCCCACACCGGTACCTCGGTCGGCCAGTCCCGTACGTATGCGTACGCGGCGGTGATCGCCGTACCGAGTACCGTCCCGCCGAGGCCGCCCAGTGCGGACAGCAGCAGCGACTCGGCGACGAACTGGCCGCGGATCTGGCCGCTGGTGGCGCCCAGCGCGCGGCGCAGACCGATTTCCGGGCGGCGTTCGAGCACCGAGATGACCATGGTGTTGCCCACTCCGACGCCGCCCACCAGCAGCGCGACCCCGCCGAGGCCGAGCAGCAGCCCGGTCAGCGCGGACTCGGTGGCCTCCCGGGCGGCCAGCGCGTCGGAGGGCCGGGAGACCAGTACCTCGTTCGGCCGCGCCGGGTTCGCGGTGGCCGCGAGGACGTCCCGTACCGCTGTCACGCGGTCGTCCCGGGCACGTACGTACACGGTCGACGGATGGCCGTCGAAGCGCAGATACGTCCGCGCCGCCTGCCACCCGACCAGTGCCGAACTGTCGATCTCCGGGGCGAGCGGCGCCGGTTCGAGCACACCCACGAGCGAGAACCACTTGCCGCCCAGCCACAGCCGCATCCCCGGGGTGTACGCGTCCAGCCGCCGGGCCGCCTCCGCGCCGAGCACCACCGCCGGGTACTCCTCGGTCGCCGAGGCGAGCCACCGGCCCGTACGGACGCTGCCGCCGATCGCCGGCAGCAGCCGCGGCTCGGCCGCCGCCACCTGGACGCTGCTGGTCCGCCCCACCGGTATGTGCGCGTTGCGGTAGACCGCGGCGCCGTCGAGCACGCCGACCGCCGCGACCTGCTGCACGGGTCCGACCCGCCGGATCATGGGCACCGCCTCCTCGGGGAGGCGGGTCTTCCGGCCGTCGGGGGTCTGGCCGGGGGCGACGCGCAGCATGTTGGTGCCCAGCGCGTCGAGCCTGCGGTCGACCTCGGCCCGGCTGGAGCTGGAGATGCCGACGACGGCGACCATCGCGGCGACCCCGATCGCGATCCCCAGCGCGGACAGGAAGACCCGCAACGGCCGGGTGCGCAGCCCGGTCCCGCCGAGCCGGACGAGGTCGGCGGGGCTCAGCCGGGCGGGACGCAACGAGGTCCCGCGTTTCCGCGCTCTGCGGCTCATCGATCCTCCCCGGAGGCGGTACGGCCGGAGCCGCTACAGACACGATCGGTACGGCCGCTGTCGGCGATGATCCTGCCGTCGCGCATTTCCACTCTCCGGTCGAAGACCGTGGCCATCTCCCGGTCGTGGGTGATGACCACCACCGTGGTGCCGGCCGTGTGCAGCTCGCGCAGCAGTTCCAGTACCGCGGCGCCGGAGGCCGAGTCGAGGTTGCCGGTGGGCTCGTCGGCGAGCAGCAGGGCCGGCTCGCCAATGACGGCACGGGCGACCGCGGCCCGCTGCCGCTCGCCGCCGGAGAGCTGGTGCGGAAGGTGGTCGATCCGGTGGTCGAGACCCACCCGGGTCAGCGCGTCCGCCGCCCTGCGCCGCCGTTCCCGCAGCGGTACACCGGCGTACAGCAGCCCGTCGGCGACGGTGTCCAGTACCGGTACCCCCACGGCCAGGTGGAACTGCTGGAACACGAAGCCGATGCGCTGCGCGCGCAGTGCGGAGACCTCACGGTCGGACAGCTCGGCGATCGCGTGGCCGTCGACCGTGACCCGGCCGCTGGACGGCCGGTCGAGCGTGCCCATGAGATGCAGCATGGTCGACTTCCCCGAGCCGGAGTGGCCGACGACGCAGGCCAGTTCACCGTACTCGATGACCAGGTCCACTCCGTCGACCGCGGTGACATGGCCGGGGTAGGTCTTCGACACGGCCTCGAACCGGACGACGGGAGCGCCTGGTTGCGGGCTCGGCGGGCCCGGCGGGCGGGTCGCTGAGGTCACTTGGGGATCCTCACCTTCATGCCCTCGTGGACCTCGGGCCCGCTCACCTCGACCCGGCCGTTGGCGAACAGCCCGGTCTTCACGGGGACGAAACGGGAAGCTCCGTCAGTGCCCTCGCCGTCGGTGTCTTTCCCGCTGCCGTCGGCCAGTTCGAGGCCGTGGCCGCCCTCGGCCAGGGCCACCAGCGCGGCCACCGGTACGGTCAGTACGTCCTTGCGCTGCTCGGCCACATAGCGGACGGTGACCGGGCCGCTCTCCATCCTGCCCAGCGACTCCTGGTCGTCGAAGGTGATCACCACGGACACGGTGGCCGCCTTCGTGTCCGCGTCGCCGCCGCCTTCCGCGCCTTCGGCGTTCCCCTCGCCCTCGGCGGCGGAGGCGTCCTTGCCCACGCTCGCAACCTTGCCCTTCACGGAACGCCCGTCCGGGAGTTCCACGGTGACCTCGCTGCCCCGCCGTGCCCAGTCGGTGTCGGCGGCGGGCGCGGCGACGGTGACCATGCGGGAGGTACGGGTGTAACTCACCGGGCTGCCGGCGGCCTCGGCCCCGACGCGCACGCTGGTGCCGGCGATCCGTACCGGACCGGAGGCATAGACGATGTCACCGGCGTCGACCCTGCCGGTCCCCGGCACACCCAGGTCCTTCTGCCAGCGCTTGACGGCGTCGGCGGTCAGCGTGGTGTACGTGTCGTCCACGGTGAAGCCGGAGTAGCCGAGGGCCTGGAGGTTGGTCTCGAACTGCTTGACGTCCATACCGCGCAGCGGGGTCGGCGGGGAGGGCGGCGCGGGCTGCTGGGCCGGCGGGGTGCCTCCGTCGATGTCGGTGACTCCGTCGGTATCGGTGACTCCGTCGGTGCCTTTGGTCCCGTCGGCGCCCTCACCGGCGTTTTTGGTCCCGCCCTCGCCCTCGCCCGCGGTCGCCGATTCCGGCTCCACCATGCCGAGATCGCGGTACATGGGCAGGCTGCCGTACAGCAGCACCACCGGACGGTCGTCGACGCGCAGTACGGTCCCACCGCGCCGTATCGTCCGGTCCGTCTCGGGCAGCCAGGTCACCGTTCCCTTCGCCTTGACGGGGAACGGGACCTCGGGGCCGTGGCCGAGCCGGCCGTCGATCTCCGTCTGGTCGGTCAGCGTGCCACGGGTGACCGGTACGGCCTGGCTGCTCCTGCCCTCCCCCGCTCGACCGGCGTCCGCGCCGCCTCCGCCCAGCCCGAGGGCGCCGACCGTACTCACCCCGGCGACCAGGAGAATCCCGGCCCCCACGAGCACGGGGCCGCGCCCGGGCCGCCCGGCTCTCCCGCCGTCGGCGCGGCTCTCCGATTCCCGTCCCGTGTCCATGGATTCCTGCCCCCGCCCGTCAGATCCTGCCCCTACCCTGCCCATCAGCCCTTGGGCGAGGGCGCGTTCTCCGGGATGCCGATGATCGAGGCGCACTCGCGCGCGGCCCGCTTCGCACCCGCCGACGTGGAATCCCACTGGACGTCCCGGAAGTGGCCGTCCTCACCGGTGTCGGGGAAGTCGGCAGCGCCGTTCTCCTGCATGCACGTCGCGTACTCCCGGTTCTTCCCGATCTCCTTCTTGGAGAGCTCGGGCTGCTGCGCCTTCTGGACGCTGTCCGGGACGGGCAGGCTCAGGTCCGCGCACTTCTCCTGCGCCTGGAGCGCCTTCTGGTCGCGCTTCCACTTGGCGTTGTCGCCGAAGTCGACCCGGCCCTTGGCGTCCGGGTCGGGGACGTCGAGCCCCGCGTCACGCAGGCACTTGACCCACTTGCGCTGCCCCTCGACGTACTCGGCCAGCTCGCCGGCGCTGCTCTTGGTGGCGCTCGCGCCGGTCTTGCCGTTACCGGCGGACGCGATGTCGTCCCCGCCGTCGTCGCTCCCGCAGCCGGTCACCGTCAGCGCCACCACCGACACCGCCCCGACCAGCAACCGTCCCCCGAACCACCGACGCGAACCCATCGCTGCGCTCCTCATCCCTCGGCCACGACCGGCCCACCGGGGCCGGACGCGCCGAATGTAGAACCGCCTTGATGAAGAACCTATGAAGAAGCCATCAAGAACTTCTCCGCTCCGGGCCGAACCGGATTGAGGGG
>NZ_NHSG01000089.1:0-3680 GCF_020024005.1 Streptomyces purpurogeneiscleroticus | reverse complement strand
TTCACCGCCGACCGCGCCGCCGTTGTCCTCGCCGCCGTCGCCGCCGCCGAAGAGGCCGCCGAAGATGCCGACGCCGTCGTCGTCGCTCGTGGCGGTGGGCTGGTCCGACTCGGTCGCCGAAGCGGCGCCCGTCACGGTCAGCGACGCGCCCAGCGCTATCACTGCACCGGCTGCAACGCGCGCTACGCGCACCCGCGTCTTCTTGGTCATCTGGTTGCTACCCCCAGTAGCTCATGTGTCATTGGGGCATTTCTGTGCGGGGCGACGGCCGATGGGGGCACGCGACTCTCGGCCCGCTTCGCGGGCGGTTCGCTAGTTTCCCCGTTTCACACGCGCCCCAGACATACGCATGCCGCGCACTACCCTTCCCAGATCCCAACGGACCGTCAAGGTCAAATAAAGAGCGGATGACCGTATTGCGGGGCTTTATGGGGCTCGGCGGCGTACGACTGTAACCAAATCACCACAACAAAAAGCAACCGCCGCCCCGAAGGCGGCGGTTGCTGCGGGAGTACCCGGCTTACTTCTCCTGCTCCTGCTGCTTGCGCCAGCGAATGCCGGCTTCCAGGAAGCCGTCGATGTCGCCGTCCAGCACCGCCTGCGGGTTGCCGACCTCGAACTCCGTCCGGAGGTCCTTGACCATCTGGTACGGGTGCAGGACGTACGACCGCATCTGGTTGCCCCAGGAGTTGCCGCCGTCGCCCTTGAGGGCGTCCATCTTGGCCTGCTCCTCCTGGCGGCGCCGCTCCAGCAGCTTCGCCTGGAGGACGTTCATGGCGGTGGCCTTGTTCTGGATCTGCGAGCGCTCGTTCTGGCAGGAGACCACGATGCCGGTCGGGATGTGCGTCAGCCGGACCGCGGAGTCCGTCGTGTTGACGCCCTGGCCGCCGGGGCCCGAGGAGCGGTACACGTCGACGCGCAGGTCCGACTCGTCGATCTCGATGTGGTCGGTCTGCTCGACGACGGGCAGCACCTCGACGCCGGCGAACGACGTCTGGCGGCGGCCCTGGTTGTCGAACGGGGAGATGCGGACCAGGCGGTGCGTGCCCTGCTCCACGGAGAGCGTGCCGTAGGCGTACGGCACGTTGACGGCGAAGGTGGTCGACTTGATGCCGGCCTCTTCGGCGTACGAGGTCTCGTACAGCTCCGTCTTGTAGCCGTGCCGCTCGGCCCAGCGCAGGTACATGCGCTGCAGCTTCTCGGCGAAGTCGGCGGCGTCGACGCCGCCCGCCTCGGCGCGGATGTTCACGACGGCCTCACGGGAGTCGTACTCGCCGGAGAGGAGCGTGCGCACCTCCAGCTCGTCGACGGCCTTGCGGACCGAGGTCAGCTCGGCCTCCGCCTCGGCCTGGGCGTCCTCGTCGTCCTCGTCCGCGGCCAGCTCGAAGAGCACTTCGAGGTCGTCGACCCGACCGCGCAGCTCCTCGGCCTTGCGCAGCTGCCCCTGGAGGTAGGACAGCCGGCTGGTGACCTTCTGGGCGTTCTCCACGTCGTCCCAGAGGTCGGGGGCCGCTGCCTGCTCCTCGAGCGCAGCGATATCGGCCCTCATCTTGTCGAGGTCCAGGACGGCCTCGATCGACCCCATGGTCGAGGAGAGGGACTTCAGCTCTTCGGATACATCGACGACTGCCACGGGTCCAGCCTAACGGCTGGGTGGGCCGACATGAGCCGTGGCCGTCCTCGGCCGTCTTCGTACCGCCTCGGACGGCCCGGCGGGCCCGGTCGGTGGGCCCCTGCGGCGCCGTCTCGGTTGCTCGCGCAGTTCCCCGCGCCCCTTACGGGGCGCTTCCTGACGGGACGCTTCGTGAGCTACGGCACGTCCGGGGCTGTCTGCTCCGTACCCGGGCGGGCGTCGTCCGGAGCGTCGTCGCCCGAGGCGAGCCAGGTGCCGAGGCCCGCGGCGGCCACCAGGCCGGCTGCCGCGATGCCCAGCCGGACCCGCCGCTTGCGTACGCGGTGGCGGGCCGAGCCGGCCCGGCGCTCGCCCGCGGCGCGCGGCGTGCGGGCGGTGCCGTGCGCCCCTCCGGCCAGCTCGTCCGGGCCCGGCACGCGCATGCTCGTGTGCGTGTCCCGGTTGGAGTCCGGGGCCGCGCCGTGGACCAGCGGTACCGCGCCGCGGATCCGGCCGCCGTCCTCGGGCGCCGCCGGGTGGTACGGGCCGTCCTCGCGGACCGCCTCCTGGCCCGCCGCCTCGTCCGCTTCCTCTTCGCTCTCCGGCTCGTCGATGTCCAGCGGCGGGATGCCGGCCAGCGCGGGCTGGATCTCGCGCAGCCGGGCCGCCAGCTCGGGGGCGCGGAGCCGGGAGGCGGGGGCCTTGGCCAGGCACTGGACGAGCAGCTGCCACAGCTCGTCCGGGATGCCGGGGAGCGGCGCGACCCGCTCGGTGACGTGCCGGCGCAGCACCGCGCCGGGGTGCCCGCCACCGAAGGGGGTGAAGCCGGCGAGCAGCTCGTACAGGACCGTGGCCAGCGCGTACACGTCCACGGACGCGCGCGGCGGGAGGCCCTCGATGATCTCGGGGGCGAGGTAGTCGGGGGTGCCGATGACCCGGGTGGAGCGGGTGCGGCGTGGCGAGTCGACGAGGCGAGCGATGCCGAAGTCGGTGAGGAGGGCGGGGTGGGCGCCGCCCGGGCCGAGCGGGCCCTCCATGTCGAGCAGGACGTTCTCGGGCTTCACGTCGCGGTGCACGATGCGCGCGGCGTGCGCGGCGGCCAGGCCCTCGGCGACGTCGGCCACGATGGCGACCGCGGCCTCCGGGGCCAGCCGGCGCTGGGCGTCCAGGCGGGTGCGCAGGTCGGTACCGCGTACGAGGTCCATCACCAGGGCGAGGTCGTTGCCGTCCACGACCAGGTCGCGGACGCCGACCACGCGCGGGTGATCGAGGCTGAGCAGGGCGGCGCGCTCCTGTACGAAGCGGCCGACCAGCTCCTGGTCGGAGGCGAGGTCCTCGCGCAGCAGCTTGATCGCCACGGCCCCTTCGGGGCCCTCGCCCAGCCACACCGTGCCGGCGCTGCCGCGACCGAGGATCTGGTGGGCGGTGTACCGGCTGCCGATCTTCCGTGCCAAGACTGCTCCGACGGGTCTTGTCCGACAGGTGACGGCCCGCGGCGCGGATGCGCGGGGGCCGCGGCCCGGGGCGCGGGGCGCCCGGGGCCGGTGCTGGCGACAAAACTACGCGGACGGCGGCGCTTTCGGCGCCCCGGACGCCGTCAAGCGCCACTTCTCCGCCGGAAAAATCACCGGGATGTCGATAAATCTCCGGCGTCGCCACTCCGGAGGCGGGTGGCGGGCCCCCTGGCCGTGCGGGGCGGCCCTTACGAGCCGCCCACCGACTTCGAGGCGTCGCCGATCGTGGTCACCCAGTCCGAGACGGTCGAGTACCACTGGCTGATCTGGTCCCAGTAGCCGCGCCCCGTGGCGAACAGGTCCTTGAGCCCGAGCTCCCAGGCCAGCCAGGAGCCGACCACCAGCAGCACGATCATGATCAGACAGCCCTTGAGGCAGCCGAGGCCCGGGATGCGCACCGGGTTGGCGCTGCGCCGGCGCGGCTCGCGCTCGCGGCGGCGCGGCTCCGGGGCGGGCGGCCGCTGCGGTTCGTACCGCTGCGGCGGCGGCTGTCGGCGCTGCGGCTGCTGCTGGTACGGCGGCGGCTGCTGCCGGCCGTACTGCTGCTGCGGGGG
>NZ_NHSG01000088.1:0-3716 GCF_020024005.1 Streptomyces purpurogeneiscleroticus | reverse complement strand
GGACGGCCTGCCCGGGCCCACCGACGCCTGGGATGGAGCTGCGAATTTTCACTGAGCCTCAGCAGGGCGCCGGCTACGACACCCTCCTCACCGTCGCCAAGGCCACCGAGGACCTCGGCTTCGACGCGTTCTTCCGGTCGGACCACTATCTGCGGATGGGCACGGTGGACGGCCTGCCCGGGCCCACCGACGCCTGGATCACGCTCGCCGGCCTCGCCCGCGAGACGAAGCGCATCCGCCTCGGCGCGCTGATGACCGCCGGTACGTTCCGGCTGCCCGGCGTGCTCGCCATCCAGGTCGCCCAGGTGGACCAGATGTCCGGCGGCCGGGTCGAGCTGGGGCTGGGCGCGGGCTGGTTCGAGGAGGAGCACAAGGCGTACGGCATCCCGTTCCCCAAGGAGAAGTTCGCGCGGCTGGAGGAGCAGCTGGCGATCGTCACGGGGCTGTGGGAAACGCCGGTCGGCGGGGAGTTCTCGTACGAGGGGACGTACTACCAGCTGGAGAAGTCCCCGGCGCTGCCGAAGCCCGCGCAGCGCAAGGTGCCGGTGCTGATCGGCGGGCACGGTGCGACGCGCACGCCGCGGCTGGCCGCACGGTACGCCGACGAGTTCAACATCCCCTTCGCCTCCCTCGAGGACACCCGGCGGCAGTTCGGCCGGGTGCGGGCGGCGGCCGAGGCGATCGGCCGCAAGGGCGACGACCTGGTGTACTCCAACGCGCTGGTCGCCTGTGTGGGCAAGGACGACGCCGAGGTGGCGCGGCGCGCCGCGGCCATCGGGCGGGACGTGGCGGAGCTGAAGGCGAACGGCCTGGCGGGTTCGCCGGCCGAGGTGGTCGACAAGATCGGCCGGTACGCGGAGGCCGGGGCCTCCCGCTTCTACCTCCAGCTGCTGGACCTCGACGATCTGGACCACCTGGAGATCATCTCCTCGCAGGTGCAGAGCCAGCTGAGCTGACCGCCGGTACGGAGCCGGCTGCGCTGATCGGCCGGGCTGATCGCCCGGCTGACCGGGAGAGCCGCGTGGCGCGGCCCCTGACTCCAGGGGCCGCGCCGCACCCACGTTCCCGGATACCGAGTGATCATCGTCGAATCCGGCCAGGATGGAAGGATGGGATTCCATGTCGACTCAGAGGTCGGTCACCTCCGCCGGGTCATCCTGCACCGCCCCGACCTGGAGCTGAAGCGCCTCACCCCGTCCAACAAGGACGCGCTCCTCTTCGACGACGTGCTGTGGGTGCGGCGCGCGCGGGCCGAGCACGACGCCTTCGCCGACATCCTGCGCGACCGCGGCGTCGAGGTGCATCTCTTCGGGGACCTGCTGGCGGAGAGCCTGCGCATTCCGGAGGCGCGGACGCTGGTGCTGGACAGGGTTTTCAACGAGAAGGAGTACGGTCCGCTCGCCACCGACCACCTCCGGACCGCGTTCGACGAGCTGCCGCTGGCGGAGCTGGTCGAGGCGCTGATCGGCGGGATGACCAAGCGGGAGTTCCTGGAGCGCAACCCCGAGCCGACGTCGGTGCGGTTCCATGTGATGGATCTGGACGACTTCCTGCTGCCGCCGCTGCCGAACCACCTCTTCGCGCGGGACACCTCGGCGTGGGTGTACGACGGGGTGTCGGTGAACGCGATGCGCTGGCCCGCGCGGCAGCGCGAGACGGTGCATTACGAGGCGATTTACCGGTACCACCCGCTCTTCACGCACGAACGTTTCCACGTGTGGTCCGAGGGCCAAGCGGCGTATCCGTCCACGATCGAGGGCGGCGACGTGCTGGTGATCGGCAATGGCGCGGTGCTGATCGGGATGAGCGAGCGGACCACGCCGCAGGCGGTGGAGATGCTGGCCCGCGGGCTGTTCGCGGCCGGCTCCGCGCAGACGATCGTGGCGCTGGACATGCCCAAGCGGCGCGCTTTCATGCACCTGGACACGGTGATGACGATGGTGGACGGCGATACGTTCACGCAGTACGCGGGGCTGGGGATGCTGCGCTCGTACACGATCGAGCCGGGCGCGAGCGAGCAGGAGCTGAAGGTCACCGATCACCCGCCGGAGCACATGCACCGGGCGATCGCGGCGGCGCTCGGCCTGGACGGCGTGCGGGTGCTGACCGCGACGCAGGACGTGCACGCCGCGGAGCGCGAGCAGTGGGACGACGGCTGCAATGTGCTGGCGGTGGAGCCGGGCGTGGTCGTGGCGTACGAGCGGAACGTCACGACCAATACGTTCCTGCGGAAGCGCGGGATCGAGGTGATCACGATCCCGGGGAGCGAGCTGGGGCGGGGCCGCGGCGGACCGCGCTGCATGAGCTGCCCGGTGGAGCGGGACGGGATCGGCTGAGCCCGTGGGCGGACCCGGGGTGTTGAATAGGAATGCGTGGCGTCGTATACACTTCCATAATTCGACCGGAAGGACGCATCCGACGCGACCGCACGACCGCGAATCCGTACCCGATGCGCCCGCAGAGCCGTACCCGACCCGTTCACCGCGACCTAGGAGCCTGCCGTGGCGATTGACCTCACGGGCCGCCATTTCCTCAAGGAGCTGGACTTCACCGCCGAGGAGTTCCGCCATCTGATCGACCTCGCGGCGGAACTGAAGGCCGCGAAGCGCGCGGGCACCGAGGAGCAGCGGCTGAAGGGGCGCAACATCGCCCTGATCTTCGAGAAGACCTCCACCCGCACCCGCTGCTCCTTCGAGGTCGCGGCCGCCGACCAGGGCGCCCACACGACGTATCTGGACCCCTCCGGCTCACAGATCGGGCACAAGGAGTCGGTGAAGGACACCGCTCGCGTGCTCGGCCGGATGTTCGACGGGATCGAGTACCGCGGCAGCGCCCAGGCGAACGTCGAGGAGCTGGCGGCGCACGCGGGTGTGCCGGTCTACAACGGCCTGACCGACGAGTGGCACCCCACCCAGATGCTCGCCGACGTGCTCACCATGATCGAGCACAGCCCCGGCCGGGAGCTCACCGAGCTGGCCTTCGCGTACCTGGGCGACGCCCGGTACAACATGGGCAACTCCTACCTGATCACCGGCGCCCTGCTCGGCATGGACGTACGCATCGTGGCGCCGAAGAAGCTGTGGCCCGAGGAGTCGGTGATCGTGAACGCCCGGCGGCTCGCGGAGAAGAGCGGTGCCCGGCTGACCCTCACCGAGGACGTCGCCGAGGGCGTGCGCGGCGCGGACTTCGTCGCCACCGACATCTGGGTGTCGATGGGCGAGCCGAAGGAGGTCTGGGACGAGCGGATCGCGCTGCTCAGCCCGTACGCCGTGACGATGGACGTGCTGCGCGCCACGGGCAAGGAGAACGTGAAGTTCCTGCACTGCCTGCCGGCCTTCCACGACCTCGGCACGGCCGTCGGCCGCGAGATCTACGCCCAGCACGGCCTGGAGTCGCTGGAGGTCACCGACGAGGTCTTCGAGTCGGCGCACTCCGTCGTCTTCGACGAGGCGGAGAACCGGATGCACACGATCAAGGCGGTCATGGTCGCGACGCTCGGACGCTGACCCGGCCGGCAACCCGGCGCCCGGGAAGCACGGAGCGCATAGAAATACGCCCCAATGGGCGATCATGCACCATTTCGGTTACCATCGAACCGAACTCAGGGGGACGGGCTCACCAGCCCGTCCCCTTCTCCGGCCGCGAGATCTACGCCCAGCACGGCCTGGAGTCGCTGGAGGTCACCGACGAGGTCTTCGAGTCGGCGCACTCCGTCG
>NZ_NHSG01000087.1:0-34997 GCF_020024005.1 Streptomyces purpurogeneiscleroticus | reverse complement strand
CCCCTCGTCCTGCTGGCCGCGACCACCGCCATCGCGCTGGCGCTGCTGCTGCTGGCCGGGACCGGGGTGCTCATCCGGCATCCGGTGCTCATCCCGCCGCTCGCGGCCAGCGCCGCGCTGATCGCCGGCGCCCCGGCGCTGCCGCTCGCGCAGCCGCGCAGCGTCATCGGCGGCCATCTGCTGGGGGCAACGGCCGGCTTCCTCGTGGTGGCCGTCGCGGGGCCGGGCGTCTGGAGCGCGGCCGCGGCCGGCGCGCTGGCCTTCGGCGCGACGTCCCTGGCCCGCGCGCCGCACGCGCCGGGCGTCGCCACGTCCGTGATCGTCGGCTTCCAGGGGCCCGACCCGCTGCGGTTCCTGCCGCTGCTGGTGGCGGCCACCGTGATCCTGACCACGGTGGGCCTGTGCCTGCACCGGCTGAGCGGCCGCCGGTATCCGCTGTACTGGTGGTGACGCGCACCTCGGCGTACGGGGTGCCTGTCGGCATGCGTGCGCTCCCCGTTACCCAGTGACGTGAACGTCACATGAAGCGCGGGCGCCGGATCCCCGAGCGTCCGGTGGCCGGCGCGTCACGCCGCGCGCCCGCGTGATCCCTGTGCAGAGATCGGCGGCGCCCGTTGTGGTCATGTTCACGCACAGTCCATCCCCGGTGCGAAACATCCCCGGTGAGGGGCGGTCGGCCCGCCCCGACACCACCGCGTTCGCACTCGGGGAGTCCGCGCATGTCCCGCACTCGGTCCGCCGCCACCCTCGACCGCCGTACCTTCCTCGCCGCCACGGGAGTGGCCGGTGCCGCCGCCGGGGCCGGGCTGACCCTCGGACTGAGTGGCCGGACGGCCACCGCCGTGCCACCCCAGGCCGGGCCTCCGCCCTTCGCGCCGCAGCCGGTCGACCCGCCGGCCGTGCCGCCCGTACCGTTCCGCCGCGGCACCACCCTCGACTCCGTCGCCGCCCCGCGCGGCACCACCGGCTACCGCCGCCTCGGCGACGGCCCCGCCTGGTCCCGCGTCGTCCGCACCGAACTGGCCGCCGCCCGCTCCGGCCGGGACGAGCGGCGCACCACGCTCGCGTCCTTCGCGCAATTCACCGACCTGCACCTGGTCGACGTGCAGAGCCCGCTGCGGTACGAGTACCTGCGCGCGCAGACCGCGAGCGCCTGGCGCCCGCAGGAGGCGCTGTCCGTGGCCGGCATGGTCTCGCTCATCGAGCGGGTCAACGCGCTCAAGGGCGGCCCGGCCACCGGCTCCCCGCTCGGCTTCGTGATGACCACCGGCGACAACACCGACAACAACTCCAAGATCGAGCTGGAGTGGTTCCTCGGCGCGATGAGCGGCGGCCGCATCGTCCCCAACACCGGCGACCCGCGGGGCTACGAAGGCGTGCAGGACAGCGGCCTGAAGCTGTACTGGCAGCCGGACAGCGACCTGCGGGACGCCGACAAGCAGCTGGGCTTCCCGAAGCTGCCCGGCTTCCTGGACGCCGCGCTGCGCACCGTGCACAGCCCCGGGCTGGACCTCCCCTGGTACACCACGGTCGGCAACCACGACCAGCTGCCCGGCGGCTGCTACGCGCCCGGCGACTCGTACTGGACGGAGATCGCGACCGGCGGCCGCAAGCTGGAGACGCTCCCGGCGGACCAGGCGAAGCAGGTCTGGAGCGCCGTGAAGAAGGGCCTGGACCCCACCGGCGCCGACTTCAAGGCGCTGATGCAGGCCAATCGCCGGCACACCCGGCAGGTGACGCCGGACCCGCGCCGGGCGCCCTTCACCCGCGCCGAGTACGTCCGCGCCCACCTCGACCCCGCCTACACCGGCGCAGGCCCGCACGGCCACGGCTTCACCGAGGCCAACGTCCACGACGACCAGCTGTACTACAGCTTCCAGGTCTCCGACGACGTGATCGGCATCAGCCTGGACACCACCGACCCCGGCGGCCACTACACCGGCTCCGTCGGCACCGGCCAGCTGCGCTGGCTGGAGCGGCAGTTGAAGGAACACAAGGACTCCTACGTCCTGATCTTCAGTCACCACACCAGCAAGACCATGGACAACACCCGGCCGGACCCGGCCCGGCCCGACGAGGGCCGCCACGGGGGCGACGAACTCGTACGGCTGCTGTCCGGCCACCGCAACGTTCTGGCCTGGATCAACGGCCACAGCCACAAGAACGACATCACCGCGCACGACGGCTTCTGGGAGATCTCCACCGCCTCCCACATCGACTTCCCGCAGCTCGCGCGCATCATCGAGGTCGTGGACAACCACGACGGGACGCTCTCGCTCTTCACCACTCTCGTGGAGTCCGCTGCCCCGCACCGCACGGACTTCGCCGACCTGTCGCAGACCGGCCTGGCCTCGCTCTACCGCGAGCTGTCCGCCAATCAGCCGCAGGGCCGTACGGACCTGGCGGGCGAGCCGGGCGACCGCAACACCGAACTCCTGGTGAAACGTGGCTGATTGACGCTCAACCGCGGCCCGCCCGGCAACTCCGGGCCGGGCCGCGCGGTCCCTTCCCCCGACCGCAGTCAGCAGCGGGCGCCGCGCGCGCCGCAGCGAGGGGGAACGACGATGAGAGCACGGAGCGCACTGGCGGGGGCCCTGGCCGCCGCTCTCGCAGGAACGGTACTGCTCACCGCGCCCGCGGCCACCGCCGCCGGACCGGCGAACGACGGCCACGCCCGCACCAGGGCCGCCATGGAGGCCCAGGTCGCCAAGGGCGTCCCCGGCATGATCGGCCGGGTCACCGAGGGGCGCCGGGTCTGGAAGGCCACCGTCGGCGTCGGCAATCTCGACACCGGCGCACCGCGCGGCACCGGCGACGCCTTCCGCGTCGGCAGCATCACCAAGACCTTCGTGGCCACGGTCCTGCTCCAGCTGGAGGCGGAGGGCCGGCTCGGCCTGGACGACACGGTCGAGGAGTGGCTGCCGGGCGTCGTCCGGGGGCACGGCCACGACGGCCGCCGCGTCACACTGCGGCAGCTGCTCAACCACACCAGCGGCATCCGCGAGGTCTTCGAGGAGAGGGAGTTCCACGACAAGGTGACCGGGCCGGGCTTCCTGAAGCACCGTTACGACACCTGGACGCCCCGGCAGCTCGTACGCCTGGCCATGAACGGCAAACCCACCTTCGAGCCGGGCACGTCCTGGAGCTACTCCAACACCAACTACGTGCTCGCCGGAATGGTCATCGAGAAGGCCACCGGCAGGCCGTACGGAAAGGAGGTCGAGCGCCGCATCCTGAAGCCGCTCGGACTGCACCGCACCGTCGTGCCCGGCACGGACCCCGGTATACCCGGGCCGCACGGCATCGGATACTCCAAGCTGCTGGTGGAGAAGCCGGGGCCGGAGGTGTACGACGCGACCGAGCTCAATCCGTCGCTCGCCGGCGCGGCCGGCGAGATGATCTCCACGGCCGGGGACCTCAACCGCTTCTACGCGGCGGTACTGCGCGGCAAGCTCTTCCCGCAGCGGCAGTTGAAGGAGATGCTCACCACGGTCCCGGTCGGTAAGGAAGCGCCGCAGATCCGGTACGGGCTGGGCCTGATGACCCAGGAACTGTCCTGCGGGGTCCGGCTGTACGGCCACGGCGGCGGCATCCACGGCTCGTCCTCCGAGGCGGTCAGCACCCGGGACGGCCGGCACACCGCGGCGTTCAACTCCAACGCGGACTGGACCGGCGAAAGCGGTCCTGTGGTCGAGGCGGAGTTCTGCGGCTGACCTCGCGCCCGCGGGGGCGGGCCCCGGTGGCCCGCCCCTTTCGCGTCGCGCTTACTTCGGCAGCACCGCCACATACGCGCTCGGTTCCCGGTCCGCCGCCGCCATCAGCGCCGTCCGCACCACCACCGCCTGCTGCTCGGGCGCCTCGCGCAGCTTCTTCGCCGTCACCTGCACGACCGTGATGCCCAGCCGCTCCAGCCGCTCACGGGTGCGGGTGTGCTCCGGCCACAGCGTCTGGTCGGCGTACTTCGGGGACCGCGCGTCGATCGTCAGCGCCACCGCCTGCACCGGCCAGAACGCGTCCACCCCGCCGAGATACGGGCCGCCCGGCAGCCGCAGGTCCACGTTCCACACCGGGTCCGGCAGCCGGTACTCGCGCACCAGCTTGTACAGCAGTCCCTCGGCGAGCGCCCGGCCCTCCGCCAGCAGCCCGTCCACCGCGTCCATCACCTGCGGCCTGCCCAGCAGCCGCGCCCGGCTCAGCTCGCGCACCACGGCCGTCGGGTCGCAGTGCCCGCCGCGCACCGCCTCGGACAGCAGCCGGCGGATCGCCGTCGGCCCGCCGACCGCCTCCAGCGCGGTCATCTCCGCTTCCCCGAGCCCCGCCCTGGCGGTCTGCGGGCCGGTCAGCCGCGCCACCGCGTCGGCCAGCGCTCTGGGGACCGGGGCCACCGGAAGGCCGGTGACCTCGACCGCGGGCGGCGGGTTCTGGGCCCGTACGACCTGCGCGAAGCCCGCCGAGCGCAGCCGCCGCGAGCGCGGCAGGAGCACCTCGATGCGGTCCAGGGAGAGCAGCGGGGGAGCGGAGGAGAAGCGGTGCAGGGCGAGCGCCGCCAGCCCGGTGATCATCGCCTCGGGTTCGTAGCGGTCGGCGCCGTCGCCCTGGACCGGCACGGCCGGTTCGCCGTCCGGACCGGTGGCGGCCGCCGGCGTGCGCCGGGCCGCGTACAGCAGGACGGCGTGCAGCCGCTCCTCGCTGGTGGGCGGGCCGGGGTGGAGCAGGTGGACGCCCGGCAGGATCTGCTGCCAGGGGCCGCCGGGCCGGCAGCGCTCGGCGAGGTCGGACGGCGCGATGCCGTGCTCGCGCAGCTGCCGTGCGGTGAGGACGCGGTGCCGTACATCGGCGAGGTGGTGGAGCGGGCGGGGCGAGAGTGGGGTGTTGTGGTTCATGCCCCCGCCATTCCCGCGCCCGCGCCGCCCCCTAACCGCTGTTACCGTTCCGTCGACGTTTCCGCACAACCACGGCCTAAAGTACGGGCGTTCGACGGCCGATAAGTGCTGGTCCTACCGAGGGTTACGGCTTCGCGCCGACCTTTGCGTCACAAGCCTGTGCCCGCAGCGCCCGGGCGAGATCGTCCCGCGCCTCCGACACCAGCCGGCGCAGCGCGGGCGGCGCGTCCGGATGTCCGATGAGCCAGGCGTCGGCCGCGTCCAGCGTCTCCTGGCTGCTCTGCAGCGCCGGGAAGAGGCCGCGGACCACGGCCATCCCGATCTCGATCGACCGCTCGTTCCACACCTGCCCGATCGCGTCGAAGTACTTCGGCGCGTACGGAGCGAGCAGGTCGCGCTGCCCGGCCTGGTCGAAGCCCGAGATCGTGGCCTCCACCAGGGCGTTGGAGAGCGCGTCGGACTCCACCACGTTGGCCCAGGCGCGTGCCTTGACCTCGGCGGAGGGGCGGGCGGCCAGGCAGCGGACGTGGTGCCGCTTGCCGGACGCGGTGTCGTCGCGGGCCAGTTCGGCGTCGATCCGCTGCGCGTCGGCCACGCCGTGCGAGGCCAGCGGCTCCAGGAACGCCCAGCGCAGCTCCTGGTCCACCGCCAGCCCGTCGATCTTCGCGGTGCCGTCCAGCAGTCCGCTCAGCAGCTGGAGGTCGGCCTCGGTGGAGGCGACGGTGGCGAAGAAGCGGGCCCAGGTGAGCTGGTGGCCGCTGCCGGGCTCGGCGACGCGCAGCTCGTGCAGGGCGCCCTGGGCCAGCTGCTGCGCGCCGAGCCGCCGCCACTCGGGCGCCGCGTAGTGGTGCAGCGCGGTACGGGCCTGGGCGTGCAGCGTCTGCAGCACGCCGACGTCGGACTCCCGCCCGGCGAACCGCAGCACGATGTCGAGGTAGTCGCGGGCCGGCATCAGCCCGTCGCGGGTCAGGCCCCACAGCGCGGACCAGCACAGGGCGCGCGCCATCGGGTCGGCGATCTCGCCGAGGTGGCCGCGCAGGGTGGCCAGCGACCGCTCGTCGAAGCGGACCTTGCAGTACGTCAGGTCCTCGTCGTTGACCAGGACCAGGTCGGGGCGCTCGGCCCCGGTCAGCTCCGCGACGACCGTGCGCTGCCCGGAGACGTCCAGCTCGGCACGGGCGTACCGGACCAGCGAGCCGTCCGCGTCGGCGCGGCGGTACAGGCCGACCGCGACCCGGTGCGGCCGCAGCTCGGGCCGGGCGGGGGAGGCTTCCTGGAGGACGGCCAGCTCGGTGATGCGGTCCTGGGCGTCGTAGGTGACCTGCGGGGTGAGCGCGTTGACGCCGGCCGTCTGCAGCCAGGACCGGGACCAGGCGGCCAGGTCGCGGCCCGAGGTCTCCTCCAGCGCGCTCAGCAGGTCGGCGAGCGTGGTGTTGCCGTACTCGTGCCGCTTGAAGTACCGCCGCGCCCCGTCCAGGAAGGCATCCCGCCCCACATACGCGACGAGCTGCTTCAGCACGGACGCGCCCTTGGCGTACGTGATCCCGTCGAAGTTGAGCTTGGCGTCCTCCAGGTCGCGGATGTCGGCGGTGATCGGGTGCGTGGAGGGCAGCTGGTCGGCGCGGTACGCCCATGCCTTGCGCCCGTTGGCGAAGGTGATCCAGCCGTTGGTGAAGCGGGTCGCCTCCACCAGCGACAGCGCGCCCATGAAGTCCGCGAAGGACTCCTTGAGCCACAGGTCGTCCCACCACTCCATGGTGACCAGGTCGCCGAACCACATGTGGGCCATCTCGTGCAGGATGACGTTGGCCCGGCGCTCGTACGACGCCTGCGTCACCTTCCCCCGGAAGATGAACTCCTCGCGGAAGGTGACACAGCCCGGGTTCTCCATCGCGCCGATGTTGTACTCCGGCACGAACGCCTGGTCGTACTTCCCGAAGGGGTACGGGTAGTCGAAGTGGTCGTGGAAGAAGTCCAGGCCCTGCTTGGTGACGGTGAAGACGTCGTCGGCGTCGAAGTGCCGGGCCAGCCCCTTGCGGCAGAGCGCCCCGAGCGGCACCTCCAGCTCGGTGCCGTCCGCGAACGTACGCCGGTAGGTGTCCGAGACGTAGTGGTACGGGCCCGCGACCACGGCCGTGATGTACGTGGAGATGGGCTTGGTGCGCGCGAAGCGGTGCACGCCTCCCTCGGCGGCGCCCTCCTGGACGCCGTTGCTGAGCACCACCCACCCCTCGGGCGTGGTCACCTCGAAGTCGAACGGCGCCTTCAGATCCGGCTGTTCGAAGTTCGCGAAGACCCGGCGGGCGTCGGCCGGCTCGTACTGCGTATACAGATACACCTCGCCGTCCTCGGGGTCGACGAAGCGGTGCAGGCCCTCGCCGGTGCGGCTGTAGGCGCACTGCGCGTCCACGACGAGGACGTTCTCCGCCGCCAGGTCCGGCAGGGCGATCCGGGCGCCGTCGAAGACGGCCGCGGGGTCCAGCTCACGGCCGTTGAGGGTGACCGAGGTGACCGACGGCGCGACCAGGTCCGCGAAGGAGCCGGCGCCCGGCTCCGCGCAGCGGAAGCGGAGGGTCGTGCGGGAGCGGAACGTCCGGGAGGCGTCTCCCTGCTCCACGGCGGACCGCAGGTCCAGCGCCACTTCGTACCCGTCGACGGTCAGCAACCGGGCCCGTTCGCGGGCCTCGTCTCGGGACAGGTTTTCACCGGGCACGACGCGACTCCCTCGTCTGTGTCTCGAATATCGAACACTGGGAATCATGGCACGGTACGCCGCGGTTGAACCGGCTACCGACCCGCTCGTAGAGGAGACCTTCGTGTCCGACACCGGCAAGACCCCGGCAGACTTCTGGTTCGACCCGCTGTGCCCCTGGGCGTGGCTGACCTCCCGCTGGATGCTCGAAGTGGAGAAGGTCCGGCCGGTGGAGGTCCGCTGGCACGTGATGAGCCTGGCCGTGCTCAACGAGGACAAGCTCGACGATCTGCCCGAGCAGTACCAGGAAATGATGCGGACCGAGGCGTGGGCGCCGGTCCGGGTCTGCATCGCGGCCGAGGAGAAGTACGGCAGCGAGGTCCTGGCCCCGCTCTACACCGCGCTCGGCACCCGCTTCCACAACCAGGGCCTGCCGCGCACCCGCGAGACGATCCTCGCGGCGCTGGAGGAGGCGGGGCTGCCCGCCGAGCTGGCGGACGCCGCCGACACCGACGCGCACGACGAGCGGCTGCGCGCCTCGCACAAGGAGGGCATCGACCTGGTCGGCCAGGAGGTCGGCACGCCGGTCATCGCCGTGCCGGGCGCCGACGGCGAGCAGATCGCCTTCTTCGGCCCGGTCGTCACCCCGTCCCCCAAGGGCGAGGAGGCCGCCAAGCTCTGGGACGGCACCCTGATGGTCGCGTCCATCCCGGGCTTCTACGAAATCAAGCGCACCCGCACAGCGGCCCCGAGCTTCGACTGAGCCCCGTAAGGGGCGCGGGGAACTGCGCGACCAGCCACGACGCGCCCGCAGCCGTCATCCATACAGAACCGCCCCCGCGAGTCACGTCCTCGCGGGGGCGGTTCCTTTTATCCGCCCGCCAGGCGAACGGTGAGAAGACGATCACGAGGCGGGACGATTCACCGGTACTCCGGCGCCTACGGCGCCAGCAGCAGGTTGTTCGCGCGCTCCTTCGCGGACGCGTACCGCTTCGCGACGTCCTGCCAGTTGACGACGCGCCACATCGCCTCGATGAAGTCGACCTTCTGGTTCTTGTACTGGAGGTAGAAGGCGTGCTCCCAGGCGTCGAAGACCAGGATCGGGACCGAGCCCTGGCCGACGTTGCCCTGGTGGTCGTAGATCTGCTCGACGATGAGCCGCCCGGTGACCGGCTCGTACGCGAGCACGCCCCACCCGCTGCCCTGCGTCGTCGCCGACGCCTTGGTGAGCTGCGCCTTGAACTTCTCGAAGGAGCCGAAGCTCTCCGCGATCGCGTCGGCCAGCTCGCCCACGCCGTCCTTCTCCAGCGGCTCGCCGCCGCCGTCACCGGTCATGTTGTGCCAGTAGATGCTGTGCAGGATGTGGCCGGAGAGGTGGAAGGCCAGGTTCTTCTCCAGGCCGTTGATCGCGCCCCACTGGTCCTTGTCGCGGGCCTCGGCGAGCTGCTCCAGCGTGTCGTTGGCGCCCTTCACATAGGCCGCGTGGTGCTTGTCGTGGTGCAGCTCGATGATCTCGGGGCTGATGACGGGCGCCAGCGCCGAGTAGTCGTAGGGGAGTTCAGGAAGTGTGTAGGTCGCCATGCGCGCCGAGCCTCCAAGCTGCTCAAAAGCAGTAGTTGCAAGTAAGTTGCAAGAGCAGGCTAACAGCAGGAAGGCGAGCGAGTCGGGCAAGGGGCGGGGTCCTGGACCCAAAGACGGAGGCGGGGCGGGTCTCCCGAAGGAGTCCCGCCCCGCCTCAGGGGGAAGCGCGCACGTCAGTCGCGGACGCGCATCTTCTGCCGTACGAGCCCGATCGCGGCCAGCACCAGCCCGAAGCCGCCGGTGAAGTACAGCTGGACGCGCTGCGCCTCGTCCCGCAGCATCAGCAGCAGCACGGCCGCGATGCCGGCCAGCGCCACCCAGGTGAGGAACGGGAACGCCCACATCCGTACGACCAGCCGCTCCGGCGCCTCCCGCTCCAGCTGCCGGCGCATCCGCAGCTGGGCCACGCAGATGAAGCCCCAGACCACCAGGACGGCCGCGCCGACCATGTTCAGCAGCCACTGGAAGACGGTGTCCGGCCACACGATGCTGAGCACCACGGTGAGGAAGCCGAAGGCCGAGCAGAGCAGCACGGCGAAGCGCGGCACGCCGCCGCTGACCTTGCTCAGGAACCTCGGGCCCTGGCCGCGGGAGGTGAGCGAGTACGCCATCCGGGACGCGCCGTAGATGTTGGCGTTCATCGCGGAGAGCAGCGCGACCAGGATGACCACGTTCATGATCTGGCCGGCCGCGGGGATCTTCAGGTAGTCCAGCACCGCGACGTACGGGCCGGCCTTGGCGATCTCCGGCGCGCTCCACGGGATGACCGTCACGATGATCGCCATCGAGCCGACGTAGAAGAGGGCGATGCGCCACATCGCGGTGCGCACCGCGCGCGCCACGCCGCGCACCGGGTCCTTGGACTCGGCGGCCGCGATGGTCACCGTCTCCAGGCCGCCGTACGCGAACACCGACGCGAGCAGGCCGACCATCAGCCCGTCCACGCCCTTGGGCAGGAAGCCGCCGTCGCCGGTGAGGTGCGCGGTGCCGGGCGCGTCCGTGCCGGGCAGCAGGCCGAAGATGGCGAGCAGGCCGAGGATCAGGAAGATGCCGATCGCGGCGACCTTGAGGGCGGCGAACCAGAACTCGAACTCACCGAAGTTGGCGACCGCGGCCAGGTTGGTGCCGCAGAAGATCACCATGAAGAGGAGGACCCACATCCACGGCTCGGTGCCGGGGAACCAGCTCACCATGATGCCGGCGGCGCCCAGCGCCTCGGCGGCGACGGCCACGCACAGCAGCGCGGTGAACATCCAGCCCGCGGTGAAGCCGGCCCAGGAGCCGATCGACCGCTCGGCGTGCACGGAGAAGGAGCCGGAGGCGGGGTTGGCCGCGGACATCTCGCCCAGCATGCGCATGATCAGCATGACCAGGCAGCCGGATATGGCGTACGCGATGACGATGGAGGGGCCGGCGGCCGCGATACCGGCGCCGGAGCCGACGAAGAGCCCGGCGCCGATCACGCCGCCGAGGGCGATCATCGAGAGGTGGCGCTGCTTGAGCCCGTTGGACAGCGGGGTGCCGCCGTCCGGTCCGGCGCCCGCGGCCTGGTCGGCCGGCCCGCGCTCGGGCGCAGTGGACGAAGGTGTCCGATTCATGGTCGTACCTGTCCCAAAATGTGAGAGCGGAGCTGAGGCGGATCCAAATAAGCCCGCTCAGTTTGGGTGGGGCGTCCGCTCAGGACAACACTCGTGCACTTGTTGTTCGATATTCAGACTGAATCGTGACCGACCGCGCTCGACGCGTGATCGACAGCGACGGAGGGTGACCGGCGTCTCACCCGCGGGCGCCGCTCACGCCGCTGCCCGGCGTCGGTCCCGCACCTCCCGCGCGCCCGCGATCAGCAGCACCAGCGCGGTCGCGCCGGCCGACCACAGCAGCTGCGGGCGGGCCGTCGCGTCGGTAAGCATCAGCACGATCACGGCCGCCATACCGGCCAGCGCCACCCAGGTCAGCCAGGGGAAGCCCCACATACGGAGGGTGAGCTTCTCGGGCGCCTCGCGTTCGATCCGGCGGCGCAGCCGCAGCTGCGAGACGGCGATCAGGCCCCAGACGAAGAGCAGTACCGCACCGACGGCATTGAGCAAGTACAGGAAGACCGAATCCGGCCACTTCAGATTGAGCAGGACCGAGAGGAAGCCGAAGGCGACCGAGGCCAGCACGGCCCGGCGCGGCACTCCACCGCCCGACACCTTCAGCAGCCCGCGCGGCGCCTCACCCCGCTCGGCCAGCGAGAACACCATCCGCGAGGAGCCGTAGAGGTTGGCATTCAGCGCGGACAGCAGCGCCACGAAGACGACCACGTTCATGATCTGGCCCGCGCCCGGCACCCCCAGCCGGTCCAGCACCGCCACGTACGGGCTCTTGCCCGGCTCGATCGAGGACCAGGGCAGCAGCGTGACGATGACCAGCATCGAGCCGACGTAGAAGAAGAGGATCCGCCAGACCGCGCTGCGCACCGCGCGGCCCACCGCGCGCGCCGGATTGTCGGACTCGGCCGCCGCGATCGTCACGACCTCCAGGCCGCCGAACGCGAACACCACGGCCAGCACTCCGGAGACCACCCCGGACCAGCCGTTGGGCAGGAAGCCGCCGTCGCCGGTGAGGTGCGCCAGGCCCACCGGATTCCCGTCGTACCCGCCGGAGGCCGGCAGCACGCCGAAGGCCGCCAGCAGCCCCAGTACGAGGAAGAGCACGATGGCGCCGACCTTGAGCGTGGCGAACCAGAACTCGAACTCGCCGAAGTTGCGGACCGCGGCGAGGTTGGCCCCCGTGAAGAACAGCATGAAGATCAGTACCCAGCCCCACTGCGGGACCGCCGGCACCCAGCCGTTGGCGATCTGCGCCGCGCCGGTCGCCTCGACGGCGAGCACGACCACGAGCATGAACCAGTACAGCCAGCCCACGCTGAACCCCGCCCAGCGGCCCAGCGCCCGCTCCGCGTGCACCGAGAACGCGCCCGAGGCGGGCATCGCCGAGGACATCTCGCCCAGCATCCGCATGATCAGCATCGCCAGCGCGCCCGCGATCAGATACGACAGCGCGATGCCCGGGCCCGCCACCTTGATGCCGGCGCCGGAGCCCACGAAGAGGCCCGCGCCGATCACGCCGCCCAGGCCCAGCATCGTCAGATGACGCTGCTTCAGTCCGCCGGACAGGGGTTCGCCGCTGTCCGCGCCACCGGTCGGGCCGGTGCCGGTGGTGGTCGGTGCGTCGTGCATGCGCTCGTACTCTCACAGGAGACGTTGGGGGGACTCCACAGTGTCTCCGGCCGGGCCGCACTAGCACAAAATGCCCGCACGGTCGGCCCGTCGGCCGTGACGAGCATCACGTGACCTGGAGAAACGGCCGATCGGCCGGTCACCGGCCTCATGTGGGAGAAGCGCGGAAGCCGCCAAGTGCGGTGTGACGCGTTTGTCGCCGTCGCACGATGATCAGTCGACCGCCGCTGGTCTAGATTCAGAGGGCTGTTCGAAGCATGCTTCGCACTGGTCCTGTTGTCTCTCACCCCGGGGAGTCCCGATGAGCCTTGCCGCCGCCTCCAGCCGCCCGGGCGCGGTCCTCGCCGACCTGCTGCCCGCCGCCACCGCTCCGCGCGCCCGCGTCCGCGACGCCGCGCTGGTGCTCGGCGGTGCGGCGCTCACCGGCGTCGCCGCCCAGATCGCCGTGCCGGTGCCGGGCTCGCCGGTGCCGGTGACCGGCCAGACCTTCGCCGCGCTGCTGGTCGGCGCCTCGCTCGGCGCGGGCCGCGGCTTCCTCTCCCTCGCGCTGTACGCGCTGGTCGGCATGGCCGGCGTGCCGTGGTTCGCCGGCGCCCAGGCCGGTGCGGGCGGCGCGTCCTTCGGGTACGTGCTCGGCATGCTGCTGGCCGCGACGGTGGTCGGTGCGCTGGCGCGGCGCGGCGGGGACCGCGGGATGCTGCGGACCGCCGGCACGATGCTGGCCGGTGAAGTCCTGATCTACGCGATCGGCGTGCCGTACCTGGCGATGGCCACCGGGATGTCGCTCGGGCAGGCCGTTGCGGCCGGGCTGGTGCCGTTCCTGATCGGGGACGCGCTGAAGGCGGTGCTCGCGATGGGCGCGCTGCCGACGGCCTGGAAGCTGGTCGGCCGCCGCGGCTGAGATCGTTCGCCTGTACGCGACGGGCCCCGCACCCCCCTTGGGGGGTGCGGGGCCCGTCGCGCTTTCAGCGTCAGCTGTCAGGCCCTCGACCGGCGGCGGTCTCGGATGATGCCCACTCCCAGGACCAGTGCGCCCACGAGTACGGACATGATCATCTGCTGGCGGCCTTCGGGGTTGTAGAACATGTAGCCGACGACGAAGAGGATCAGGGCGATCGTGGCGTACGTGAGGTACGGGTACAGCCACATGCGGACGGTCAGCCGCTCCGGGGTCTCGCGCTCGATCGTGCGGCGCATCCGCAGCTGCGAGAAGCAGATGACCAGCCACACGAAGAGCGCCACCGCGCCCGAGGAGTTCAGCAGGAACTGGAAGACGGTGTCCGGCGAGGTGTAGCTGAAGATCGTCGCGATGAAGCCGAACGCGACCGAGGCCCAGATCGCGACCGAGGGCACGCCGCCCTTGTTGAGGCGGGTGAAGGACTTCGGCGCGTCACCCCGCTCGCCGAGCGAGAAGGCCATCCGGGAGGCCGTGTAGAGGCCGGAGTTCAGGCAGGAGAGGACGGCGGTCAGCACGACCACGTCCATGACCGTGCCCGCGTACGGGATCTCCAGGGAGCGCAGCACGGCGACGTACGGGCTGGCCGCGACGCCCTTGTCGTCCCACGGCAGCAGCGTGACGATCACGGCGATCGAACCGAGGTAGAAGATCGCGATGCGCCAGATGACGCTGTTCGTGGCCTTGCGGACGGCCTGCACCGGGTTGGGGGACTCGCTGGCCGCCAGGGTGACGATCTCGCTGCCCATGAAGGAGAAGACGACCAGCAGCATGCCGGAGAGGATCGCGCCGGGCCCGTTCGGCAGGAAGCCGCCGTGGCCGGTGAGGTTGGACAGGCCCACGGCCTCGTCGCCCGGCGGCAGCCCGAAGACGGCCAGCGCGCCCGCCACGATGAAGATCACGATCGCGGCGACCTTGATGCCCGCGAACCAGAACTCGAACTCGCCGAAGGAGCCGACGGAGATCAGGTTCGTACCGGTCAGCACGATCATCACCAGCAGGGCCCAGCCCCACTGCGGGACGGCCGGGACCCAGTTGGTGAGGATCGCGGCCGCGGCGGTCGCCTCGACGGCCAGCACGACCGACCAGAAGAACCAGTACAGCCAGCCGATGGTGAAGCCCGCCCAGCGGCCCAGCGCCCGGTCCGCGTAGGCGGAGAAGGAGCCGGAGGTGGGGGAGGCCGCGGCCATCTCGCCGAGCATCCGCATCACGAGGACGACCAGCAGGCCGGTCAGCGCGTAGGAGAGGAGGATGCCGGGTCCGGCGGCCGCGATGCCGGCGCCGGAGCCCACGAAGAGGCCGGCGCCGATCACCCCGCCGATGGCGATCATCGACAGATGGCGGTTCTTGAGCCCTGCCTGCAGGCCCTCCGGCGACTGGCCGTCAGCGGGGTCGCCGGTGGCCGGCTTGGCGGTCGTGGTCGGCGGGTGCGCGCCCATGTGCACCGTCCTTGTAATGGTTCATGGATGTGTCGAGCCCCTGGATGAGATCCTCGGGAGCCCGGCGAGGGGAAGAGTCGAATCCGGATCGTTAACGTCTTCGTGTTTTTGTACGACGAACTTGTGTACGAGGCGTAACGTCGGAGTTTCCTCCTGCGGACTCATAGGGAGACCCAACGGCGCTTACCCGGACCCCGCCGTGTCACACTCGTCGCATGCGCGTGTACCTCGGCTCCGATCATGCCGGTTTCGAACTGAAGAACCACCTCGTCGAGTGGCTGAAGGCCAATGGCCATGAGCCCGTCGACTGTGGCCCGCACATCTACGACGCCCAGGACGACTACCCGCCGTTCTGCCTCCGGGCCGCGGAGAAGACCGCCGCCGACCCGGACGCGCTCGGTGTCGTGATCGGCGGCTCGGGCAACGGCGAGCAGATCGCCGCCAACAAGGTCAAGGGCGTACGGGCCGTGCTGGCCTGGAGCGAGGAGACCGCCAAGCTCGGGCGCGAGCACAACAACGCCAACGTGATCTCCGTCGGCGGGCGGATGCACACCCAGGACGAGGCCACCAAGTTCATCGAGGCGTTCCTCGCCACGCCGTACAGCAACGAGGAGCGGCACACCCGCCGCATCGAGATGCTCTCGACGTACGAGACCACGGGCGAGCTGCCCGCGATCCCGGCGCACCACCCCCAGCAGGGCTGACCGGGGCAGGCTGATTCCTCGATGCCCGAGGGGCACACGATCCACCGGCTGGCCGCCGACCACTTCGAGAGGTTCGGCGGCCGGGCCGTGCGTGCGGCCAGCCCGCAGGGCAAGTTCGCCGACGGCGCCGCGCTGGTCGACGGGCAGGTCCTGGAGGCCGCAGAGGCGCACGGCAAGCACCTCTTCCTGGGCTTCGCCGCGACCGGCTGGGTCCACATCCACCTCGGGCTGTTCGGCAAGCTCGGCTTCGGCACGGCACCGGCGCCGCCGCCCACCGACACGGTGCGGCTGCGGCTGCTGAACGAGCGGTACTACGCCGATCTCCGCGGGCCCACGGCCTGCGCGCTGGTCACCGACGCCGACAAGCAGGCGATACACGACCGGCTCGGCCCCGACCCGCTGCGCGCCGACGACGACGGGGAGCGGGCCTGGCGGCGGATCTCCCGCAGCCGTACGTCGGTGGCCGCGCTGCTGATGGACCAGAAGGTCATCGCCGGCGTCGGCAACGTCTACCGTGCCGAGGTCCTCTTCCGGCACGGAATCGACCCGTACCGCCTCGGCCGCGATCTGACGCGCTCCGAATGGGACGCGATCTGGTCGGACCTGGTCGTCCTCATGCGCGAGGGCGTCCGCAACAACCGCATCGACACGGTGCGTCCGGAACACGAGCCCGAGGCCATGGGCCGGCCGCCGCGCGTGGACGACCACGGCGGCGAGGTGTACGTGTACCGCCGCGCGCAGCAGCCGTGTCATCTCTGCGGCACGGGTGTCCGCGTCGCAGAGCTGGCCGGGCGGAACCTTTTCTGGTGCCCGCAGTGCCAGACCCGCTGACGCGTTTTGCCGGGCGCAAGCCCGGGCGTCAGAACCCGTGCGGCAGCCACGGCGCCACGTCGGAGCCGAAGGCTCCGGACGCCTCGGCCAGCGCTCCGGGGCGCAGCTCCCGCACGCGGCCGGCCGCCGCCAGTGCACTCAGCCGCACATCGCCCAAATAGGCCGCCGCCACGTCCCGTACGGACAGCGCCAGATCCGCCGCGTCCGTCGTCCGCTCGCAGGACGCCCCCTTCGTGTCGCCGGACAGCCGCCACCGCCCCTGGTTCCACGGGCAGAACGTGTCCTCCACATCCAGGACGACGTCCACCGGTGCCGCGTACGTACGCCCCGAGAGCGCGGCGCCCAGCTCCACCGGGCGCAGGAACAGCCCGTCCCGCACCCGCAGCTCGCACCGTCGCAGGTCGGAGACCATGTGCAGCAGCGGTTCGTCGACCGGTCGGTTGTGGCTGACCAGGGCGGACGTCAGGTCGATGTCGAGCAGATAGCGCCACAGGGCCGCGCGCACCACCGGGTCCAGCGCCTCGATGTCCCGCAGCTTGACCGTGCCGTCCGGGCCGCGATGGCTCCAGTCCGCCTTGACCGCGTACCGCGCGTACCCGCGCACCTCACCGGCCACCTCCGCCAGCACGCAGAGCAGCTCCCCCGCGCCCTCCCGGTCGGCGGGCGGGTCCAGCAGCGGCAGCCGTTCCCAGCCGGGCTGCCGGGCGAGCATCCCGGGGCGCTCCGCGGCCACCGCCGCGTACACCCGTTCGCAGTCGGCCACCGCCTCGGCGGGCGGCACGATGCGCAGCCGTACGCCGTCCGTGCCGTCCGGGAGCGTCAGCGCGACCCGTTTCGTCTCCACCCGCAGCGTGGCCTGACGGGTGGCCATGCCGTACCCGAACCGGCCGTAGATCACCGGCTCGGACGCGGTCAGTACGGCGAGCGGCTCCTCCCGGTGGCGTACGTCGGCGAGCTGCTGCCGCATCATCTCCCTCAGCAGCCCCCGCCGCCGGTGCGTCGGCTGCACGCTGACCATCGTGACGCCGGCCGCGGGCAGCAGCGCCCCGCCCGGCACGTTCATCCGGAAGGAGAACGCGCCCGCCGTGCCCACCACCTCGGACCCGTCCCACACCCCGATCGACCGGTCCACCTCGGTGAGGTCCCGGTACAGCCCGCGCTCCTCGGGAGACTCGGGCGTGCCCCCGAAGGCGCGCTCCAACTTGCCGTACCAGCCGTCCCATTCGGCCGCGCGCAGCGTCCGTAGCTCTGTCGTCATACGCCATGCGTAGCAGGCGCCGACTCGCGGACGCGACTGGATTTCGAACACATTTTCCTGGCAATTGCCCTTGGCGGTGTGCCGCGAATCGACGCGCCGCCAAAGGGGTGGATATGGTCTCGGGGCAATGGCGAGCGGCGCGGCAGCGGAGACCCTGACGGCCCGGGTGCGCAAGGCGATGCACCGGGCTCGCATCGGCGTGCGCAAAGGCATGGTCGACTACTTCCGCGGCGACGGCTCCGACTGGGTCGCACTGGCCGCCCTGCTGATCTCCGTACCGGCCATCATGGGCGGCACCGTCTGGCACCCCGACTGGATCGCCCCGGCGGCCCTGGTCCTGCCCATCGTCGCGGGCGGCCTGCTGCTGCGCCCCTCCAGCCTGCTGGCCCTGTACGGCACGGCGGCGGTGGCCCTGATCGTGGAGGCCGCGGTCCTCGGCCCGTACGAGCAGGGCCCGAACCGCATCACACCCGGCACGGTCCTGGTCGTCGCCGCGGTGGGTCTCTTCGGGCTGCTGATCGCACAGTTCCGCAGCCGGGTGGGGGTGCCGTGGCGGCGCGGCGGCACCATGCTCTTCGACCTGCGCGAACGTATCCGCGTCCAGAGCGCGCTGCCGGAGCTGCCGCCCGGCTGGCACCGCGAGATGTCGCTGCGCCCGGCGGGCGGCCAGTCCTTCTCCGGCGACTTCGTCGTCGCCTCCCGCACCCACGGCGGCCACATCCTGGAGGTCGTCCTCACGGACGTCTCCGGCAAGGGCATGGACGCCGCGTCCCGCGCGCTGCTGCTGTCCGGCGCGTTCGGCGGCCTGCTCGGCTCGCTGCCGCCGCACGGCTTCCTCCCCGCGGCCAACGGCTATCTGCTCCGCCAGGACTGGAGCGAGGGCTTCGCGACCGCCATCCACCTCGTACTGGACCTGGAGTCCGGGGACTACGAGCTGTTCTCCGCCGGACATCCGCCGGCCCTCCAGCTCAGCGCGGGCAGCGGCCGCTGGGAGGAGAAGGCGGCCGAAGGCCCGCTGCTCGGCATCATGGACGGCGCCCACTTCGACCCGATCAAGGGCACGCTGCGCCCGGGCGATGTGCTGATGCTCTTCACGGACGGGCTGGTCGAGGCGTCCGACCGGGACATCGCCGAGGGCATCGACCGGCTCACCGGCGAGGCCGACCGCTATGTGACGGCTGGCTTCGCCGGTGCCGCCTGGCATCTGATCGAGGCGGTCGCCAAGGACGTGCACGACGACCGCGCGCTGCTGCTGATCTGCCGGGACTGACGGCCCTCGGGTGCGGGCCCGGCGCGGGCCCGCACCGCGGTCAGGCGCTCCGCCCGGCCCCCACCGGCTCCGCCTCCGCCGGCGCCTCCGCGTCCTGGTGCGCCGCGCGCCCCGGCAGGATGCGCGCCAGCCAGTTCGCGCGCCCCGCGGCGAGCGGCCCCAGTACCGCCAGGATCAGCACGTACCCCGCGATGAACGGCGACAGCCGGTCGTCCAGCCCCGCCGTCGCGGCCATCGTCGCGAGGATCAGCGCGAACTCGCCGCGGGCCAGCAGCGAGGTCGCGACGTTCGCCGAGGGTCGCGGGCCGAAGCGGTAGAGACGGCCGACGACGATCCCCGCGAGGACGTTCATCGCCAGCGTCACCGCGACCGCCGCCAGGACGGGCCACAGCACCGTCGGCAGGTCGCCCGGGGCGATGGACAGCCCGAAGGCGAAGAAGAAGATCGCGCCGAACGCGTCCCGCAGCGGATGCACCAGCTCCCGTATGCGCGCGCCGGAGCTCGTGCTGCCGAGCATCAGGCCCACCATGAACGCGCCGATCGCGTCGGCCACGCCGAACCACTCCGAGACCCCGGCCACCAGGACGGCCGCGCCGAGGAAGGAGATGACCAGGAGTTCGTTGTCGCGGGTGGCGATCAGGCGGCCGATCAGCTTCGTGCCCCAGCGGGCCGCCGCCGCGAGCAGCAGCAGGAAGCCGAACGCCTTGCCGGCGTCCCCGGCCGCGGCGGCCATCGAGTCGGCGCCGGAGATCACCGGCTGCAGGGCCGCGAGGTAGAGCGCGAGGAAGATGTCCTCGACCACGATGATGCCGAGGATCGGGCGGGTCTCCGGGTTGCCGAGCCGGCCCAGGTCGACCAGGACCTTGGTGACGATCGCCGAGGACGAGATGCCGAGGACACCGGCCAGTACCAGCGCCTCCGCCGTGCCCCAGCCGAGCGCGAAGCCGAAGCCGAGGCCCGCGCCGACGTTCAGCGCGAGATACGCGCCGCCCGCCAGGGCCATCTTGCGGCCGCCGGTCCTGAGGTCGTCCATGTGGAACTCGAGGCCCAGGTAGAAGAGCAGCAGCACCAGGCCGAGCAGGGAGAGCATCTCCAGGTCGTGCGGGTCGGCGACCAGGACGAGCCCTGGGGTGTTCGGGCCGAGGAGGATTCCGGCCAGTATGAACAGGGGGATGGTCGGCAGGCCGATGCGGTTGCCGACGCGGGCGAGAACGGCGGCGGCCAGAAAGGCGCCGCCCATGGCGATGAGGGTCTCCGTGTGTCCGATGGCTCCTCCAGAGTTCGGGTGGGGCTCGGGCAAGGACAATGGTCAAGAGAAGGTCAAGAGAGCGTATGTAATTAGTTTACCAAACGACTTCTGGAGGGGCTCCGGACCGCTCGGAAGCCGCCGGAACGCAAAAGGTGCGGGAGCGGCATCACTGCCGCTCCCGCACCTTGAGAGCCCGTACCGGGCGCCGGTTACGCCGCCGTGTCGGCGGCCCCGCGCGCCCGCGCCGTCTCCGCCGGATCCTTCTTGAACGCCCAGGCCATCCTCGGCTCCATCGCCCACCGGAAGGCCCGCTGCACCGGCGGCGTGCACAGCGCGGTGACCACGGCCCCCGCGATGACCGTCACGGCGATCTCACCCAGCGGCGTGTGCAGCCACTGGTAGTCGTCGAACCAGCCCCAGAAGCGCGAGCCCTTCGCCAGGAAGCCGTGCAGCAGATAGCCGTACAGCGTGCCGGCGCCCAGCACCGTGAACCACATCTGCCGCTTCGGCACCCACGCGAAGAAGCAGGTCACCAGCACCGCCGAGCAGCCGAAGAGGGCCAGCGTCATCACCAGGCCCGACCACCAGGGCGCGCCCAGCTCCTGCGCGCTGTCGCGGTGGTAGAACCACGCCGAGGTCATCCGGGGCCCGGCCCAGTACGCCATCACCAGCGCCGACGCGAAGATCGGCAGCGAGGCCCACTTCACCGCGCGGCGCTGCGCCCACTGGAAGTGCTCGGGCTTCATGAAGAGCCCGATGACGAAGAACGGCAGGAACTGCAGGACGCGCTGGAGGTCCAGGTCGTCGCCGATGTCCGGCGAGACCGACGCCAGCATCGCGATGACCAGGGCCAGCGGGACGGGCCAGCGCACGATCTTCCACAGCGGCGTGGTGAGCCGCCAGATGAACAGCGCGACCAGGAACCAGGTCAGGAACCACGGGTCGAGCAGGCTGATCGGGTGGCCCGGATCGTCGTCGGCCCAGCGCTTGAAGAAGCTGTAGGCGACCTCGAAGAGGATGTACGGCACGGCGACGCCGGTGATCAGCCGCTGCAGCCGGTCCTTGCGCATGTCGAAACTGCGCGAGAAGTAGCCGGAGATGATGATGAACGCCGGCATGTGAAACGTGTAGACGACCATGTAGAGCGCTTCGGCGGCGCGACTGCCGTCGGTCAGCGGCTCCCAGGCGTGCCCCATCGCGACCAGCACGATCGCCAGGTACTTGGCGTTGTCGAAGAAAGGATCACGGGCCTTCTTCTGCGCTGCGGCAGGACCGGCCGGCTTCCCGGCCGGCGCCCCAGGAGTGGACGGCTTCTCGGCCGGGGGTGCGGCCGTGGCGGTCGATTCCTTGGCCGGGGGGAGCGGGCTTCGCTGATCGCCGTGGAACATCTGAGGCACCTTAGTGGCGAACCGGAGAGTGCGTAAAACCGACTTCTTATTTCTCGGCTATTTCTGCAGCTACCCGCGGAGATGATGGGTAGGCGAGAAGATCCGGCCGTTCTTGTCCCGGTCGGCCGCGGGCTGCCGAGCGCCCGTTCTGTACGGAATCATCCCGACTAATCGGGGCATAGGCGGCGCGAGCGGCCCGGAGGGTATGTCCTACTCTGCGGTGGTCCGTTCGAGTGGCGCGGCTCACGAAATCATGTTCCCGGAATTCGAATTCGCGGACGTGAGAGGGGTATACGCGCGACAGCGGAATCCCGCCCCACGGAAATGATCAGGCCGAATCGGAGGTCGCCGCGGGGCAGCTTCATTGCCCTGCGCGGGCCGGTGCCGGAGCGCTGACCGCAAGGCACAGGGGCACGGGAAGTGCGTAAACCCTTGGCCGATGATTCGTCACTCGTCTCCACCGGGAAGACAGTTGGTGGCACGATGGGTGCCGGCGGGGGTGTGCACGGCTGCATGCTTCCAGGGCCGGTGTGGCATTCCGACCAAGGGGTTGATCAGTTGTGGAACTTTCGCTGTCTGTAGTGGTACTGCTGGCGATCATCCTCATTGTGCTGCTGCGCAACAAGACGCTGAAGTGGGGGCCGGCGATCGTCGCGATCCTCTTCGGCTTCTTCCTCGCGTCCACCGGTATCGCCCCGTCCGTGAACCGGTTCTTCGTCTCCGTGGCGGACACGATCAACAACATATCCTTCTGACCGGCGCGTACCACGGCACCGGACCGGCTCCCCGCGGCCCGGCGCCGCCCGCTCCGCAAGCGCGCCGCTCGGCGCCCGCAGCGCGTCGCTCAGCGTCCGCCGCGGCCCAGCGCGTCCCGTACGGACTCCTCACTGCGGCCCACCACGGCACTGCCGTCGTCCGCGGTGATGATCGGCCGCTGGATGAGCTTCGGGTGCGCGGCCAGCGCCTCGATCCAGCGCTCCCGCGCGTCCGCCGTCCGCTCCCAGTCCTTCAGGCCCAGCTCCTTGGCCGCGGCCTCCTGCGTGCGCGTGATGTCCCACGGCTCCAGCCCGAGCCGCTCCAGCACGGTCCGCAGCTCCGCCGCGCTCGGCGGGTCCTCCAGGTAACGGCGCACGGTGTACTGCGCGCCCTCCTCGTCCAGCAGCTCCACGGCGGACCGGCACTTCGAACACGCGGGGTTCACCCAGATCTCCATGCGCGCAGCCTAGCCAGCCGGTCGCCCGCGTACGCCCCCTGAACGGCCCGGCGCCGCGTGCGCCCGGATACGCCGAAGGCCCGGCCGCGCTGTCCTGCGCGCGGCCGGGCCTTCGGTCCTGGAGCGGGCGACGGGAATCGAACCCGCGTAGCTAGTTTGGAAGACTAGGGCTCTACCATTGAGCTACGCCCGCATGCGCCGTGGACCGTCGAGCGGCCTCCGGCACGGTGAGCATTGTAGCGGGTCGGGGCGGTCCGCCGCACACCCCACTCGTCCCTCGGATAACTGGCAGCCGCATGGCCTGCGGCCATGTACCCTACGTGTCGCACCGACGGGGTGTGGCGCAGCTTGGTAGCGCGTCCGCTTTGGGAGCGGAAGGTCGTCGGTTCGAATCCGGCCACCCCGACCATCATGCGGCTTTCCAGCCATCCTCATGATCGCATCACCAGCCCTTGCCCGGCCTGCCCGGACAGGCGTCCCCAAGATCGCATTGTGGGGCGCGTCGTGCTTGCGGTTACTATGCAAGCTGCGCGTCCGTGTGCCCTCTTTTTCAGGTCTACCGGGCGCGGTCCGCCGGGCCCGATACGCCACGCGCGTCTCGAAGGCCGGGGGATCTTCCAGCAGAACCCCAGAAGTCAGCCCCAAGGAGACCGAACCGTGAAGAGCGCCGTGGAGACCCTGAACCCGACCCGGGTTCGGCTCACTGTCGAGGTGCCCTTCGAGGAGCTCAAGCCCAGCCTCGACGCGGCGTACAAGAAGATCAACCAGCAGGTCACGGTGAAGGGCTTCCGCCAGGGCAAGATCCCGGCCCGCGTGATCGACCAGCGGTTCGGCCGCGGTGCGGTGCTGGAGGAGGCCGTCAACGACGCGCTCCCGAAGTTCTACACCGAGGCGGTCAACGAGGGTGAGCTCAACGTCCTCGGCCAGCCCGAGGTGGACATCACCGAGCTGAAGGACGGCGAGCTGCTGGCCTTCACCGCCGAGGTGGACATCCGCCCGGCCCTGGAGATCCCGGACTACTCCGGCATCGAGGTCGAGGTCGACGCCATCGAGGTGTCGGACGAGGACGTCGAGAAGTCGGTCGAGCAGCTCCGTGAGCGCTTCGCCTCCACCTCCGTCGTCGAGCGCGCCGCCGCCGAGGGCGACGTCGTGACGATCGACCTGCAGGCCAAGGTCGACGGCGAGGTCCTGGAGGACGGCGTCGCCGAGGGCGTCAGCTACACCATCGGCTCCGGCGAGCTGCTGGACGGCATCGACGAGGCCGTCACCGGCCTGGAGGCCGGCGGCGAGGCCACCTTCACCTCCGAGCTCAAGGGCGGCTCCGCCGCGGGCAAGGAGTCCGAGGTCACGGTCAAGGTGACCGAGGTCAAGGCCAAGGAACTGCCCGCGCTGGACGACGACTTCGCGCAGCTGGCGAGCGAGTTCGACACCCTTGACGAGCTCAAGGACGACAGCCGCAAGCGCCTCGCGCAGATGAAGAAGTACGACCAGGCCACCCAGGCCCAGGAGAAGGTCCTGGAGGAGCTGCTCGAGCTCGTCGAGGTCCCGATCCCCGAGAAGCTGCTCGCGGACGAGATCGAGACCCGCAAGCACAACCTCGTGAACCACCAGCTCGGCCAGATGGGCCTCGACCTCGCCAAGTACCTGGAGATCCAGGGCAAGACCGAGGAAGAGTTCGACGCCGAGACCAAGGAGCAGGCCGAGAAGGGCATCAAGACCCAGTTCGTCCTCGACGAGCTGGTCAACAAGGAGAAGCTGAACGTCAGCCAGGAGGAGCTCACCGAGCACCTCATGCGCCGCGCGCAGTCCTCCGGCATGTCCCCCGACCAGTTCGCGCAGGCCGTCGTCGAGGGCGGCCAGGTGCCGATGCTCGTCGGCGAGGTCGCCCGCGGCAAGGCCCTCGCGGTCGTCGTCGAGGCCGCCACGGTCAAGGACACCAACGGTGAGGTCGTCGACCTGGACGACGAGGACGAGACCGCCGAGACCGTCGAGGCCGTCGAGAACGCCACCGCCGAGGCCGCCGAGGCCAAGGACGAGCAGGCCGAGGACGAGGCCAAGTAAGTCCCCCGGCCGGTTCCGACCGGCCCAGGCGGCTCCCGCAGCCGCCGCAGCACGTCGGCGTACGGGCCCGGACACGCACACGCGCGTGTCCGGGCCCGTCGTGTACCGGCGTGTCCCCCCGGCCCCGGGAGCCCCCGGGCACCTGCGCTCAGAGCGAACAGTTCTCGATGCGGGATGGCGCCCGCCGACCAGCGCGTTAGGGTCCGTAGATACGTGGGCAGGGGACTTTCCGACACCGCGCCGGGGCACCAACACGGCGCCGGGTCCCGCGCCCCAGACGACGACGCTGAGACGGTCCTGAAAAGCCGTCCGACAACGAGCAGGTGGACACGTGACGATCCCGATGCCTTCCGCCGCCGCTGAGCCGACCTTCGGTGGCCTCGGCGACCAGGTCTACAACCGGCTGCTCGGCGAGCGGATCATCTTCCTCGGCCAGCCGGTCGACGACGACATCGCCAACAAGATCACCGCGCAGCTGCTCCTCCTGGCCGCCGAGCCGGAGAAGGACATCTACCTCTACATCAACTCCCCGGGCGGCTCGATCTCGGCCGGCATGGCGATCTACGACACCATGCAGTACATCAAGAACGACGTGGTCACGATCGCCATGGGCCTCGCGGCCTCGATGGGCCAGTTCCTGCTGAGCGCCGGCACCCCGGGCAAGCGCTTCGCGCTGCCGAACGCCGAGATCCTCATCCACCAGCCCTCCGCGGGCCTGGCGGGCTCCGCGTCGGACATCAAGATCCACGCCGAGCGGCTGCTGCACACCAAGAAGCGGATGGCGGAGCTGACCGCCTTCCACACCGGCCAGACCGTCGAGCAGATCACCCGCGACTCCGACCGCGACCGCTGGTTCTCGGCCGACGAGGCCAAGGCGTACGGCCTCATCGACGACGTCATGGGCTCCGCCGCCGGCGTCCCGGGCGGGGGCGGCACCGGCGCCTGACGGCCCGGTCCACTCACCCCGCAGCCGACCCCAGCCCACTTGATCGCCACCAGGACGGTGAACACCCAGATGAACAACTTCTCCGGCAGCGGCCTGTACGAGGGCCCTCAGGCCGAGTCGCGCTACATCGTTCCGCGCTTCGTCGAGCGCACCTCGCAGGGCGTCCGGGAGTACGACCCGTACGCGAAGCTCTTCGAGGAGCGCGTGATCTTCCTCGGCGTGCAGATCGACGACGCGTCCGCCAACGACGTCATGGCGCAGCTGCTGTGCCTGGAGTCGATGGACCCCGACCGCGACATCTCCATTTACATCAACTCGCCCGGCGGCTCCTTCACGGCGCTCACCGCGATCTACGACACGATGCAGTTCGTGAAGCCGGACATCCAGACCGTGTGCATGGGCCAGGCGGCCTCCGCCGCCGCCGTGCTGCTCGCGGCCGGCACCCCCGGCAAGCGGATGGCGCTGCCCAACGCCCGCATCCTGATCCACCAGCCGTACAGCGAGACGGGCCGCGGTCAGGTCTCCGACCTGGAGATCGCCGCCAACGAGATTCTGCGCATGCGCACCCAGCTGGAGGAGATGCTGGCCAAGCACTCCACCACGCCGATCGAGAAGATCCGCGACGACATTGAGCGCGACAAGATTCTTACGGCCGAGGAGTCCCTCGCGTACGGTCTTGTGGACCAGATCGTGTCGACCCGGAAGAGTTCCGTTTCGGTTTGACCGTTCGATTGATCGCGCTGGTCGCGACTTGAGCCGGAGTGGCTCCCCCTTGTACCGAGTCGGCCGAGTCGGTTCAAGGGGGGCCGCAGCGGGGGCCCGGCAAGGTACCGTCGATAGGCAAGCACCCGGGTCCGTAGGAGCAATGCGGATCCCAGGCGAAGGGGAAGCACCTCGTGGCACGCATCGGTGACGGCGGCGACCTGCTCAAGTGCTCGTTCTGCGGGAAGAGCCAGAAGCAGGTGAAGAAGCTCATCGCGGGTCCTGGTGTGTACATCTGCGACGAGTGCATCGACCTCTGCAACGAAATCATCGAGGAGGAGCTCGCCGAGACCTCCGAGGTGCGTTGGGAGGAACTGCCCAAGCCCCGGGAGATCTACGAGTTCCTGGAGGGCTACGTCGTAGGCCAGGAGGCCGCCAAGAAGGCGCTCTCGGTCGCCGTCTACAACCACTACAAGCGGGTGCAGGCGGGCGAGAACGGCGGAGCGCGCGGCAACGACGAGGGCATCGAGCTGTCCAAGTCCAACATCCTGCTGCTCGGCCCGACCGGCTCCGGCAAGACGCTGCTCGCGCAGACGCTCGCCCGGATGCTGAACGTCCCGTTCGCCATCGCCGACGCGACGGCGCTGACGGAGGCGGGGTACGTCGGCGAGGACGTGGAGAACATCCTCCTCAAGCTCATCCAGGCCGCCGACTACGACGTCAAGAAGGCCGAGACGGGCATCATCTACATCGACGAGATCGACAAGGTCGCCCGCAAGAGCGAGAACCCGTCGATCACTCGCGATGTCTCCGGCGAGGGCGTCCAGCAGGCCCTGCTGAAGATCCTGGAGGGCACCACCGCCTCGGTCCCGCCGCAGGGCGGCCGCAAGCACCCGCACCAGGAATTCATCCAGATCGACACGACGAACGTGCTGTTCATCGTGGGCGGCGCGTTCGCGGGCCTGGAGAAGATCATTGAGTCCCGGGCCGGCGCCAAGGGCATCGGCTTCGGCGCAACGATCCGCTCCAAGCGCGAGATCGAGTCCAAGGACCAGTTCCAGGAGGTCATGCCGGAGGACCTGGTGAAGTTCGGGATGATCCCCGAGTTCATCGGCCGCCTCCCCGTGATCACCTCGGTGCACAACCTCGACCGCGAGGCGCTCCTGCAGATCCTGATGGAGCCGAAGAACGCGCTGGTCAAGCAGTACCAGCGGCTCTTCGAACTGGACGGGGTCGAGCTCGACTTCGACCGCCCGGCGCTGGAGGCCATCGCCGACCAGGCGATCCTGCGCGGCACGGGCGCCCGTGGTCTGCGCGCGATCATGGAGGAGGTGCTCCAGTCGGTGATGTACGAGGTGCCGTCCCGCAAGGACGTCGCCCGCGTCGTCATCACCGAGGAGGCCGTTCACTCGAACGTGAACCCGACGCTGGTCCCGCGCAACCGCGGCGGCGAGTCGGGCGAGCACCACGAGAAGAGCGCGTAGCCCGCACCGCGGACACACGGAAGGGGGCTCCCGGCACCGGCCGGGAGCCCCCTTTTTCTGTCACGCTCCGTGTCACCGCACCGCGTCACTGCTCCGGGGTGCGGTCCGCGGGGTCACTTCTTCTCGCGGACGTCCTTACGGACCTTGCCGAGCAGGTCGGCGGCGGACTCCAGGTCGCGCGCCGTGTTCTTCTCGCCCGGCATGACGACGCCGAAGGTGCTGTAGTCGGCCCAGGCGCAGATCGGCACCTCCGACACCTCGCCCGGCTTCGGCTCCTTGGCCTTGGCCGTCTGGCACTTCACCAGCGCGCCCTCGCCGCCCTCGGGCGTGAACTCCTCCGGCGTGCCGACCAGCTCGGCGCCGCTGCCGTCCTTGGTGGCCTGCTTCTGCATGTACAGGAAGAAGGCCTCCAGCGCCGTGCCCGGGTCGTCCATCGTGCCGTAGGAGCCCTGCAGCACCAGGCCGTTCTTGGGGTCGAGACCGGGCGCGTAGACGCCCTGTACCGAGGTCGGGTCCTTCATCGGCAGGCTCTTGGCCATGCCGTCCTTGCCGGTGGAGGTCCGCCCCGAGCCCGGCACCAGCTTGTACCCGGCGGCCGTGCCCGGCGTCGTGAGCTTGTGCGGGCCGTCGTTCTCCAGGCCGCCGCCCCCGCCGAACACGGCGATGGCGCCGCCCGCGATGGCGCCCACGACCACGAGCGCGCCGATGATCAGGGCGATCTTCTTGCCGTTGCCGCTGCCGCTGCTGCCCTCGGGCGCAGGCGGCGGGACCTGGCCGTACTGCGGCTGCTGTCCGTAGGGAGCCTGCTGCGGGAACTGGCCCGGCTGCTGCTGACCGTACGGCGCCTGCTGTCCGTAAGGCTGCTGCTGGGGAGCCTGCGGGGGCTGTCCGTACGGTGCCTGGGGCTGACCGCCGTAACCCTGCTGCGGGGGCACCGGGCCGCCCTGCTGCGGGTAGCCGTACCCCGGCTGCGGGCCCTGCGGCGGCTGACCGTACGGCCCCGGCTGCTGCGGCTGCCCGTAAGGGCCGGGTGGCGGCTGGTTGTAGCTCATGGAGCGGTTTCCCCTCGTGACAACAGAACAACGGACAGCTTTATGCGTTGCTCACATCCTGTACGACACCAGGCGTCACCGATGCCCCGGGGGCCAAACCGATTCGAGACTGCGACATGCGCGCCCGTACACTGAGCGTCGTGACCGAGACACCTCAGAAGAGCCCTGCTTCCGGGCCCAACAGCACCCCCGCAGAACTGCCGACCCAGTACGCGCCGGCCGACGTAGAGGGGCCGCTGTACGAGCGCTGGGTAGAGCGCGGCTACTTCGAGGCACACGCGAAGAGCGACAAGCCGGCTCACACGATCGTGATCCCGCCGCCGAACGTCACGGGTTCACTCCACCTCGGCCACGCCTTCCAGCACACGCTGATGGACGCCCTCACCCGCCGCAAGCGCATGCAGGGCTTCGAGGCGCTGTGGCTGCCCGGCATGGACCACGCCGGCATCGCCACCCAGAACAAGGTCGAGCAGCAGCTCGCCGAGGAGGGCAAGTCCCGCCACGACCTCGGCCGCGAGGCGTTCGTCGAGCGCGTCTGGCAGTGGAAGGAAGAGTACGGCGGCAAGATCCTCGGTCAGATGCGCCGCCTCGGCGACGGCGTCGACTGGTCCCGCGAGCGCTTCACGATGGACGAGGGCCTCTCCAAGGCCGTCCAGACCATCTTCAAGCGGCTCTACGACGACGAGCTGATCTACCGCGCCGAGCGCATCATCAACTGGTGCCCGCGCTGCCTGACCGCCATCTCCGACATCGAGGTGGAGTACCAGGAGGACGACGGCGAGCTCGTCTCCATCCAGTACGGCGAGGGCGACGAGACCCTCGTCGTGGCCACCACCCGCGCCGAGACGATGCTCGGTGACACCGCCGTCGCGGTCCACCCCGACGACGAGCGCTACGCCCACCTCGTCGGCAAGCGCATCAAGCTGCCGCTGACCGACCGCACCATCCCCGTCGTCGCGGACACCCACGTCGACCCGGAGTTCGGCACCGGCGCCGTCAAGGTGACCCCCGCCCACGACCCCAACGACTTCGCCATCGGCCAGCGCCACGGCCTGGAGTCGCTGACCGTCATGGACGAGCGCGGCGTGATCACCGTGCACGGCCCCTTCGAGGGCCTGGACCGCTTCGAGGCGCGCTCCACGATCGTCGCCGCACTGCGCGAGCAGGGCCGCATCGTCGCCGAGAAGCGCCCGTACACCCACTCCGTGGGCCACTGCTCGCGCTGCCGCACCACGATCGAGCCGCGGCTGTCGATGCAGTGGTGGGTCAAGGCCGGCCCGCTCGCGCAGGCCGCCGGTGACGCGGTCCGCGACGGCCGCGTGAAGATCCACCCCGAGGACATGTCGAAGCGCTACTTCGACTGGGTCGACAACATGCACGACTGGTGCATCTCGCGCCAGCTGTGGTGGGGCCACCGCATCCCGGTCTGGTTCGGCCCCGAGGGCGAAGTGGTCTGCGTCGGCCCCGACGAGGAGCCGCCGAGCGGCGAGGGCTGGACCCAGGAAACCGACGTCCTGGACACCTGGTTCTCCTCCGGCCTGTGGCCCTTCTCGACCCTGGGCTGGCCCGAGAAGACCCCGGACCTGGAGAAGTTCTACTCCACCGACGTGCTGGTCACCGGCCACGACATCATCTTCTTCTGGGTCGCCCGGATGATGATGTTCGGCCTGTACGCGATGGACGGCGAGGTGCCGTTCAAGACCATCGCGCTGACCGGCCTGGTCCGCGACGAGCGCGGCAAGAAGATGTCGAAGTCCTTCGGCAACGTCGTCGACCCGCTGGACTGGATGAACGAGTACGGCTCCGACGCCGTCCGCTTCACCCTCGCCCGCGGCGCCAACCCCGGCACGGACGTGCCGATCGGCGAGGACTGGGTCCAGGCGTCCCGGAACTTCGCCAACAAGATCTGGAACGCCACCCGCTTCGCGCTGATGAACGGCGCGACCGTCGAGGGCCCGCTCCCGGACCCGGCCGAGATGTCGGCCACGGACCGCTGGATCCTCTCCCGGCTGAACGCCACGGTCGCCGACGTCGACGCGTACTACGACGACTTCCAGTTCGCGAAGCTCTCCGACGCGCTCTACCACTTCGCGTGGGACGAGGTCTTCGACTGGTACGTCGAGCTGTCCAAGACCACCTTCATGGGCGGCGGCGACGCGGCCAAGGTCTCGGCCCGCGTCCTCGGCGAGGTCCTCGACGTCACCCTCCGCCTGCTCCACCCGATCGTGCCCTTCGTCACCGAAGCGCTGTGGACCACGCTCACCGGCAAGGAGTCCGTCGTCGTCGCCGACTGGCCGAAGGACAGCGGCTTCCGCGACCAGGGCGCCGAGAAGGAGATCGAGACGGTCCAGCAGGTCGTCACCGAGGTCCGCCGCTTCCGCTCCGACCAGGGCCTCCAGCCCGGCCAGCGGGTCCCGGCCCAGCTCGACCTCGCGGGCACGGCACTCGCCGCGCACGAGGCCGCGATGCGCTCGCTGCTCCGCCTGCAGCCCGCCGGCGACGACTTCGCCGCCACCGCCTCGCTGCCCGTGGCCGGCGCGACCGTCGCCCTCGACCTCTCCGGCGCGATCGACATCGAGGCCGAGCGCAAGCGCCTGGCCAAGGACCTCGCCGCCGCCGAGAAGGAGAAGGCACAGGCCACCGGCAAGCTCGGCAACGAAGCGTTCCTCGCCAAGGCCCCCGAGAAGGTCGTGGACAAGATCCGCACCCGCCTCGAGACCGCCGAGGCGGACATCGTCCGCATCACCACCCAGCTGGAGCGCCTGCCGAAGAGCTGACGCCCGGACTGCTGCCGAGGCCCCCGTCCACAGCGGACGGGGGCCTCGCGCATGCCGTTGCGCCGGCACAAAGCGGGCCGATTGTCGGCATACGCGTACCGAATTCTCATCCCGCTCTCATCCGGCCGCGCGACGCTCGAAGCCATGAACAAGCCCCTGCGACGCGTCTCCGTCTTCTGCCTCGCCCTGGTCCTCGCCCTGATGGGCTGGGCCACCTGGATCCAGGGCGCGAAGGCGGACTCCCTCGCGGACGACGACCACAATCCGCGGGTCACCATAGAGAAGTACTCCCGCCCGCTCGGCAACATCCTCGTCGACGGCCACCCGGTCACCGGCTCCGCGCCGACCGACGGCACCCTCGCCTACAAGCGGACCTACACCGACGGCCCCCTGTACGCCCCGCTCACCGGCTACTCCTCCCAGATCTACGGCTCCACCCAGCTGGAAAGCCTCTACGGCGACGTACTCGACGGCTCCGACAGCCGCCTCCAGTCCCCGGTGAACCTGGTCTCCCGCGAGCGCCCCAAGGGCGGCGACATATCGACCACCCTCGACGCCAAGGTCCAGAAGGCCGGCTACGAAGCGCTCGGCAACAAGACCGGCGCCGCCGTCGCCCTCGACCCCGCCACCGGCCGCATCCTCGGCATGGTCTCCACCCCGTCCTACGACCCGGGGAAGTTCGCGGGCCAGTCCACGGCCGACCAGAAGGCGTGGGCCGCGATGACCGGGGACAAGTCCCAACCCCACCTGAACCGCGCCCTGCGCCAGACCTATCCGCCCGGCTCCACCTTCAAGCTGGTCGTCGCCGCCGCCGCGCTGGAGAACGGCCTGTACTCCTCCGTCGACGAACGCACCGACAGCCCCAACCCCTACCGGCTGCCGAACACCCGCACCGACCTGACCAACGAGAACGCCGCCGCACCCTGCGAGAACGCCACGATCCGCACCGCGCTCCAGTACTCCTGCAACAACGTCTTCGGCAAGCTCGCCGCCGACCTGGGCGAGAAGAAGGTCAAGGAGCAGGCGGAGAAGTTCGGCTTCAACGACGCGAAGATCGACGTTCCCGTCCGCGCCGCCAAGAGCATCTACCCCTCCGGCATGGACTCCGCGCAGACCGCACTGTCCGGCATCGGCCAGTTCGACGACCAGGCCACCCCGCTGCAGATGGCCATGGTCGTCTCGGCGATCGCGGGCGACGGCGAGCTGAAGACCCCGTACGAGGTCGACAAGATCACCGACGGCGGCGGCAACACCGTCCAGCAGTACGAGCCCAAGACGTACAAGACCGCGATGTCGAAGCAGAACGCCGAGCAGCTCCAGTCGGCCATGCAGACCGTCGTCGAGAAGGGCACCGGCTCCGGCGCCAAGATCGACGGCCTCACCGTCGGCGGCAAGACCGGCACCGCCCAGCACGGCGTGGACAACAGCGGCATGCCCTACGCCTGGTTCGTCTCCTACGCCGAGGACGCCCAGGGCAACCAGGTCGCCGTGGCGACGGTGGTCGAGGACAGCGACGCGGCACGCAGCGACATCTCCGGCGGGGGACTGGCAGGGCCGGTCGCCAAGGCGATGATGAAGGCCGCGCTGCAATGATCCCTAGCTGCTGGCTGCGGGCAGCCGCTCCGCCCCACCTGCACGCCCGCGCCACAGCACCTGCGCCCCCACAGTGACCACAATGTTCGGTACGAGCGAGAGCAACCCGGCATCGACCGTGCCGATATCCACCCCACCGAACGTCAGCCAGGCCAGCGTCCCGACCCCCGCAACAATGCCCAGCAGCGCGGGCCCGGCCCCCAGCCGGTTACGCCGCGCCAACGCGGCCACCGTCGCGGGGGCGAGCTGCGCCAGCCCCCCATACGTGAGCAACAGCAGATTGGCCAACAGCGCAGGCCGCGCCAGCCCCAGCACCAGCGCCAGCCCGGACGCGAGCAGCACACACACGTGGTTGATCCGCATCGTCGTGCGCTCACTCCGAGCGGGCAGCAGATTGCGCGACACCAGAGTGGAAATCCCGAGCAGCAGCGCCGCCGACGGCACCATCGCCGTCGCCGCCGCGGCCACCGCGACCACACCCACCAGCCAGCCCGGCAGCGCGCCCCCGGCCACCGTGAGCAGCGCCGCCTTGCTGTCCGTACCGGGCTCCAGCGTCAGCGCCCCGGCGAAGCCGACCACGACCGGTATGGCGATGGCGACCTGGTACAGCGGCAGCCAGATGTAATTGCGGCGCAGCGCCCGCGAACTGCTCGCGGAGAGGATCGCCGACCACAGGTGCGGCATCGTGTTCAGCCCCGCGCCGATCGCGCTGATGAGCATCGCGGTGGTGAACCATGTCGCGTCGGTGGCGCCGCCGTGCAGGGTCAGCAGCTCCGGACGGCTCTCCCGTACGGCGCTGAAGAGCCCGCCGAGGCCGCCGTCGAGCCCGATCGGCACGGCGACCAGCAGCACCAGCAGCGCAACGACCATCAGCACATCCTTGAAGTACGCGGCGCGGGCGATACCCCGGAGCCCCGACCACAGGACGAAACCGACGGTGAGCACCGTCGCCAGGATCATCGAGCCGGTCGCGCCCGACTCGCTGCCGGTGGCCAGCTGCACGATCAGCCCGAGCCCGGTGATCTGCAACTGCAGGTACGGCAGCAGGAAAACCGCCCCCACCACCGCGACGACCTTGGCCAGCAGCGGACTGTGGAACCGGTCGGCGAAGAAGTCCGCCTGCGTGAGGTACCCGTTCTCCTTGCCGAGCCTCCACAGCCGCGGCCCGGTCAGGTACTGCCCGATCAGACAGAGGGACAGATATCCCAGCGCATACGTGGCGGCGACCCCGTCACTGAAGGCCAGCCCGGCCAGCCCCAGGAAGCTGAACGTCGTGAACGACTCGCCCGCCTGCAGGAACCACATCGTCACGGCACCGAACCGGCGCCCGCCGACGGCCCATTCGCCCAGGTCGTGCCCGGTGTTGCGGCGACCGGACAGGCCCACCGCGGCGATCGCGAGAATGCCGGCCAGGGTGACCGCCATGGTGGTACTCATGCCGCGGCCTCCTCTTCGGCGTCCTCGGGGTGCGGGGCACGCGCCTCGTACAGGGCGAGCGCGACGGTGGTGCCCACCGTCCACAGCACGCTCCACACCAGGACGGCCGGCAGACCCAGCCACAGCGTGGTCGTGTTGACGAAGGGCAGATACGGGGTGGCGAAGAACCCGGCCGCGGGCACGGCGAGGTACGCCAGATGACGCTGGCTCATGTCGGATCCCGGGGGAGGAGGGGAGGGGAACAGAACAGCGGTGCGGGGA